>JAFCZY010000040.1 GCA_019314105.1 Deltaproteobacteria bacterium | reverse complement strand
TTTCCTGAATCCGGTTTATCCAGTGTACCGATAAGATTCAACAACGTCGATTTCCCAATGCCGGACGAACCGACCACAGCAATGGTTTCTCCTTTATAAATATTAAAAGATGCCTTTTTTAATATTTCAATTTTTGATGTTTTTAAATAAAAACATTTTGAAACAGATTGCAGCGACATCATGGGCATTCGTGAATTATCCATATCTTAATGCCTCAACCGTATCCATTTTTGACGCCTTATATGAAGGATAAAGCGTTGAAAAAAAACAAATAACAATAGTGCTGACAGCGATGACCAAAACATCAAAATATTCAAGTTGCACAGGAAGTGTAGAAAATGGATAGGCATCTGGTAACTGGATAAAATCATATCTTTTTAGAATAAAACAAATGGCAATACCTGAAATTGTACCGATAAATGTGCCCAAAAGCCCAATAATCATGCCTTTAAGAATAAATATTTTTCTAATCATCTTATTCGTAGCACCCATGGCTTTTAACACGGCAATATCTTTTGTTTTTCCCATGACCATCATAATTAATGCGCTGGCAATATTAAACGCAGCAACAAGTATGATCAAAGTCAAAATGATAAACATAGCTGTTTTTTCAAGTTTTAATGCTGAAAAAAGACTTTTATTGATTTCCATCCAGTCGCGCATATAAAAAGGATAGCTTAATGTATCTGCAAGACTCTTTTTAACCGGTTTAACATTAAACACATCGTCAATCCAGATGCCAATAGCGGAAATTTTATGTTTAACACCGGAAAGCCGCTGCGCCTCCTTTAAATTGACATAGGCAAGTGCACTGTCATATTCGTACATTCCCGAGTCAAATGTATCCGTTACAACAAACCGTTTCATTGAAGGGATGTGGCCCATGGGAGAAATAAATCCATTGGGTGACATGAGAATTACCTTGTCTCCCTTTATAACACCGACAGAGTTTGCAAGTTCCCGGCCTAAAATAATCCCGGGAAGATTCCCCTTTTCCGTTCCTTTACAAAGCGCTTTTTTTAATTGTTCGGTATTGAATCCTTTAACAAGACTGAACCCTTTTTCAGGATCGATACCCCGAACCATCACACCGGAAAAAGAATGACTTGACCGAATCATTGCCTGGGCAAATAAAATCGGGGAAGCGCCTTTAATTTGCTCTTTTTGGTTAAGCGTTGTTAACAGGTGTGAATACGTGTCAAACTTACCGGAGTAATTCATAATAAGGATATGCGGCTCAAGCCCGAGAATTCTTTTCCGAAAATCCGTTTCAGCACCACTCATAACAGCAATGACAACAACAAGTGCCATAACACCAACGGTAACACCTGCCACGGAAAGAAAGGTGATCAGGGAAATAAATCCTTCTTTCCTTTTTGCCTTAAGATATTTGCCGGCTATAAATAATTCAAGGGCCATCGAATCAGACGTTCTTTTTCATATGGGGGAAAAGAATGACCTCCCGAATGGACGGAGAATCAGTCAACAGCATGACAAGTCTGTCGATTCCTATGCCTTCTCCTGCGGTGGGCGGCATTCCGTATTCAAGGGCTTCCACATACTCAGAATCCATAATATGGGCTTCTGAATTTCCTTCATCTCTTTGTCTGACCTGCATTGAAAACCGGTTGTACTGATCTTCAGGATCATTGATTTCAGAGAATCCATTGGCTATTTCCCTACCGGCAATAAACAATTCAAATCGATCCGTAAGCTCTGGATTGTTATCACTTTTCCTGGATAAGGGGGAGACTTCCACAGGATAACCGGTAATAAATGTGGGCTGGATTAACTTGGGTTCAACCAGAATATCAAACAATTTGGTTAAAATTTTACCGTGACGGTCTTTTTTAGTAATTTGTATGTTGTTTTTCTGTGCAAATTTGAGTAATGCTTCAGTATCATCTAATATTGCCGGGTCGATCCCGCCAATTTCTGAAAGAGATGTTATCATGGGGATACGCTGCCATCCTTTTTTAAACTCAATGGCCTGGCCTTGATATTCGATAGTTGTTGATCCCAGAATCTGCCTTACAATGGATTCAAACATCTCTTCAGTTAAATCCATAAGATCTTCATAGTCAGCATAGGCCTGATAAAATTCAACCATTGTAAATTCAGGATTGTGCCGTGTTGAAACACCCTCATTCCTAAAATTACGATTGATTTCAAATACTTTTTCAAATCCTCCCACAACCAATCTTTTCAGATATAATTCCGGTGCAATTCTCAAAAAAAGTTCCATTCCCAGGGCATTGTGCCAGGTTTTAAAAGGAGTTGCTTCTGCGCCACCGGGTAACGGTTGCATCATGGGGGTTTCAACCTCCATGAACCCTTTTTCTTCAAAAAACTGCCTCATGGAAGCGACTATTTTACTTCTTTTTATAAAAATTTGCCGTGTATCCTCGTTCATTATAAGATCAAGATACCGCTGTCGATACCGTTTTTCCGGATCTTTCAGTCCGTGAAATTTTTCAGGAAGGGGCCTGACGGTCTTTGATAACAGCCTGAATTCTTTTGCTAAAAGTGTCCATTCGCCGGTTCTTGTCTGGAATAAGGGGCCTTTAACACCAATGAAATCACCAATATCAAGCTTTTTAAATAAAGCATATGCTTCATCTCCCGTCATATTTTTTTGCAAATAAACCTGAAATTGATCAGACCCATCTTTAAACCGGACAAAAGATGATTTTCCCATTTTATTGATGGCCATCATTCTTCCTGCCATAGAGAACTCATCACCCTTTTCCCCTAAAGAATCAGGTCTTTTATCAATAATTTTTCTAAGTTCTTTTACAGAACAGGATGGTTTAAAATCATTTGGATAAAGATTAATCCCCTTCTCTTTCAACTCATTTATTTTTTCTTTTCTAACTTGTATCAGCTTGCTTTTCTGGTCCATAAATAATTACCTTCATCTTCTTATTGCAACTTGCAGATTGTTTAGCGTTAATTTTGATAAAACAAGAATAAATAGCCTAATTTACATGAAATTGTCAAGAATTTGTTATTTATCTTTTGTGGGGGACACTATTTAAAAGAATAGTAAAAATCGTACCCTTTCCTGGTGTTGATTCAAAATCAATCATACCATTATAGGTATCAATCAACCGATGAATAATAGCAAGGCCAAGGCCGGTACCTTCCGGTTTGGTTGTATAAAAGGGATCAAAAATATGCGTTAAATCTTTCTGATTGATCCCGCTGCCAGTGTCTACAATAGTTAAATGAACGCGGTTGTTTCTTGATGGTCTGAGGTAAATTTTGATCTCTCCGGGACCTTTTATGGATTGAGTGGCATTTTTCAATAAATTCCATAAAATTTGGGTAAAATGCGTTGGATCAATAAACACACGAATATCTTTGTCCAGATTCATAATAAAGTTAATTTGTTTGTTTCGTTCAGGATCATTTAAAAAAAGTTCAACTGTTTCTTCAATTGCGTCCGCTATTTTCATTTCAATCGCATTATCCGCACGAGGTTTTGCAAACAATTGGATATCATCAACAATGTTTTTAAGCCGGTTTGTTTCTCGTAAAATAATTTGCATCAGTTTATCTTCAGAAGAACCGGGGATTGTGTCTTCCCGAAGGAATTGAATAGATCCGGATAAAGAAGCCAAGGGATTTTTAATTTCATGGGCAATGCCGGATATCATTTCATCCATGGCAGCCATTTTTTCAACCCGTTTCAAGTGTTCCTGAGTTATTTTCAACTCCTGTTTAGCACCTTTTAATTGAAATGCTAAAATACCACTGAGGATTGCTACAGAAAAACACGCAATAGTGACGATAATAATTCTATAAATGATATGGCTCTCATCTACCGTAGTGGAGAGATAAAATTGTCCCAGAAAAGGCGTGATGACTTTATAGTATTCCATCTCAATCAAAGTACCATATTGAATACTTGAAATCGCAGCAATAATCAAACTGCCCTCTTGAAACAATATCATGGCCGTATAAATAATGACAACCAGGTAAAGAAAAGTAAAGATGCTGTCATAACTGCCGGTAACAAAAATAATCGCTGTGACTAAAATTGTATCAATAATAATCTGTGCATAGGCCAAAATCAGATGTTTTTTAAATTTATTCAGCCAGATTAAATAAACGATTGAAATAAGCAAAATAAATGCGGCAATATTATACAATGATAAAAATGGCTGTGCAAAAAAGGAAAATTTTTCCCCTGAAGAAAAAATAAGACAGGCGACAATCAAAAGGATGGCAAAAACAACCCTTGACAGAACAACCCATTTGATTTGAAGTGAAAAATCCGGGTTATCTTGAAAATAATGATTTTTCATAATCTATGAAATGGCGCCTGCCATGGAAAAAATGGGCAGATACATTGAAATGACAAGTCCGCCAACCACCACTCCTAGAAAAACG
Source organism: Deltaproteobacteria bacterium (assembly GCA_019314105.1). Lineage (GTDB taxonomy): Bacteria > Desulfobacterota > Desulfobacteria > Desulfobacterales > Desulfobacteraceae > Desulfobacula. The sequence continues at coordinate 5,291 of JAFCZY010000040.1, read as the reverse complement.
AGCATAAACGGCTCTATCATATCTGTCAGGTTTTTAACGGCCTGATCCACCTCATCATCATAAAAATCAGCAATTTTTTCCATCATGACATCCAGTGCCCCTGTTGACTCTCCCACAGCAATCATGGAGCAAACCATGGAAGGGAACACACCACTTTCAACCAAAGGATCTGCCATTGATCTTCCTTCAGCAATTCCGATTTTGACATCTTGTATGGCAAATTCTATAATTTTATTGCCGGCTGTTTTTGCAACAATATCAAGAACCTCAAGAATTGACACACCGCTTGAGAGCATTGTGCTGGTCGTTCGTGTAAATTTGGCCACAGCTACTTTCCGGATCAGAATACCGATGACAGGAAGCCTTAAAAACATGTCATCCATTAAAATACGACCTTTTTTAGACGCATAGGTTCGCTTAATAAGAAACGAAGCGGCAATTATCCCTCCAATGATATAAACGATATTACCAATGGCAAATTCGCTTAGACCAATGACCATTAAGGTAGGTGCCGGCAGCGTGCCGCCAAAATCGGCAAACATTTCTGAAAAGACAGGTATGACGAAAACAAGTATAATGGATACAACAATGATCGCTATAATAATGGTAATAATCGGATAGGTCATGGCCCCCTTGACCTGGCTCTTCAGCTTGGCCATTTTTTCCATATAGGCGGAAAGTCGGTTCAAGATAATATCAAGAATTCCGCCTGCCTCTCCGGCTGCAACCATATTGATAAACAGCTCGTTAAACACTTTTGGAAATTTCTTTAAAGCAGCTGCAAAAGTTTCACCGGATTCAACAGATTCTTTTATTTTCTTCAGGTCTTTTTTAAAGGTCGGGTTTTCCTGCTGTGATTGAAGGATATCAAGGCATTGCAGAAGTGGCAACCCCGCATCAATCATTGTGGAAAATTGTCTGGAAAAAATAATAACATCACGTTCTTTAACTTTGGGTTGAAGAAATTTTATATTTTCGAAAATATTTTTTGGTTTTTTTCTGATCTTAACAGGCGTTATTTTTCGTCTTTGGAGATGCTGTTTTACCTGTTCAGAAGTCTCTGCCTCCATTTCTCCCTTAATTTTTCTTCCTCTGGGATTTTTTCCTTTCCATTCAAAAACAGTAGGCATTTTTAATCCTCTTCATAAGTTTTCAAACTAGGTTAATTTTTATAAAATTTAAGCATACTAATGCCAGATCAATTGTAAAATCTAAACGGATATACTATATAAATTTTATCGATTGATTACAACAGGAGTTATTTTTTGAATAAAAAAAATAAAATTATTAAACCGGATACGATTATTACCAGTCATATTAATGCGGACTTTGATGCCATTGCCTCCATGCTGGCTGCTCAAAAATTATATCCCGGTTCGGTTATTATTTTCCCCGGATCACAGGAAAAAAGCTTACGGGACTTTTTTATCAGCTCCACAAGTTACCTGTTTAATATGGCAGATCCGGATTCCATAGACTTTTCACAAACATCAAAACTCGTGATTGTTGACACCAGACAAAAAAGCAGATTGACTCAGGTATCCGAATTACTCGACAAAAAAGATATTAAAATAGATATCTATGATCATCACCCCGCCATGAAGGGGGATATAACAGGTGCTTTTGAAATCATCAGAAAAACTGGTGCAACAACAACCATATTAAGTGCCCTGTTACAGAAAAAAAAGATTGTTCCCAGTCCTGAAGAGGCAACAATCATGGCTTTGGGGATATATGAGGATACAGGGTCGTTTACATATGCTTCCACCACAAAAGAAGATTTTGAGCAGGCCGCTTTTCTTTTATCCTGTGGCGCCAATCTGAATACTATCGTCAGTTTTGTAGTGAAAGAAATTAAATCCGAACAGGTCACGTGGTTAAATGAATTGTTAAATGAAATGACGGTTCATAAAATAAATGGGGTTGATATTCATATGTCTGTCATCTCTTCTCCCACATATATTACAGATCTGGCAACCATTGTTCAAAAGATTGTCAGGATGGAAAATCTTGATATCTTTTTTGCCATCGTTTTAATGGATAATAAAATTAATATTATTGCAAGAAACAGAATTTCGGAAGTTGATGCAGGAAAGATACTATCAAAATTTGGTGGCGGTGGCCATTCTTATGCGGCTTCTGCCAAAGTTGATAACCAAACCCTCGCACAGGTTGAAATAATGCTCATTAAACTGCTTCAAAAAGAAGTAAAAAATATTCAAATTGCAAAACATCTGATGACGTCACCTGCCATCACGATTGAACCCCGTATTACCTGTAAAACAGCCGGGAATATGATGACACGATATAATATCAACACATTATTGGTTGTTGATAAAAAGAAAAATTCCTATGAAGGGTACATTACCCGACAGGTAATAGAAAAAACACTGCATCACAAATTGTCCCATCTTCCGGTAAAAGAATATATGAATTCCGAAGTCAGCTATATTTCTTCTGATGCTGATATCTCCCAGATTGAAAATATTATCATTGAAGGAAAACACAGAATTTTGCCGGTTATCGATGATGGATGGATTAAAGGTGTGATTACCCGAACTGATCTGTTAAATTATTTAGTGCAGCATAACAAAGCACTTAAAAGAAATGAAACTGAATCGGGATTTAAAAAAAATGTCAAGGAAAGACAGATTGAGAACATTCTTTATCAACGACTTGATAACCGCATAAGACAATTGCTTCAAAATATCGGCAAAACCGGCAATGACCTGGGGTTTCATATGTTTGTTGTTGGCGGATTTGTCAGAGATCTGCTATTGAACAGACAAATCGACGACATCGATATTGTTGTTGAAGGCGACGGTATTGAATTTGCCAAAATTTATTCAAAAAAAGAAGGATGCAGGATCAATACCCATAAAAAATTTGGCACGGCAGTGATTATTTTCCCTGATAATTTTAAAATTGATGTGGCCTCTGCCAGGTTAGAATATTATAAAACACCGGCAGCGTTGCCGATTGTTGAAAAAAGTTCCATCAAGCTTGACCTTGCCCGAAGGGATTTTACCATCAATACCCTGGCCATCAGTCTTAATCCTGACAATTTTGGAACAATGATAGATTATTTCGGCGCCAACAGGGATCTGAAAGACAAAACAATAAGAATTATTCATAATTTAAGCTTTGTTGAAGATCCCACCCGTATTTTTCGAGCCATTAAATTTTCAAATCGGTTTGGATTTAAAATCGGGAAAGTAACTTCAAATTTAATTCATAACGCCATTAAAATAGATAGTTTTAAAAATTTAAGTGGTCTCAGGGTATTATCCGAATTAAAACAAATTTTTGAAGAAGAAAACCCCATTCCGGCAATTAGAACAATGGAGAGATACGGCCTTGAAAAAGTCCTTCATAAAGAACTGACCTTTATCCCGAATACCTACCAATTGCTTGAATCCGTCAATAAAATACTTTCCTGGCACGATCTCTTATATATGGATGAGCCCTATCCAAGATGGTCGGTTTACTTTATGGCACTTTTAAACCGGAGTTCTTATACCGTCTGTGAACAAATCTGTGACAGACTTAACACACCTTTGAAAGAACGTGAAATTCTTCTGGAAAAAAGATATAAAGCTGAAAAGCAGCTCCATTTAATAGAAAATACATTAACTTATACCCGACAGGATCTATACTGGGTGCTCATTAATTTTAAAACCGAATACATTTTATATATGATGGCCCTGGCAAAAGATGAAGAAGTAAGAAAAGCCATCTCAAATTTTTATACCCATCAAAGGAATATAAGGCCATACATTAAAGGCAGAGATTTATTAAAAATCGGGGTGCCATCCGGTCCAGTTTTTACCACCGTACTCAATCAGGTCTTAAACGCTAAACTGGATGGGCAGTTGAAAACAAAGAAAGAAGAGATTAAATTTGCCACAGCGTATGCTAAGAAAAACAAACTGATTGATTAAATCATGACTTTTTGTTAATCCCCTTTAATTATTATATTAAAAACAATCAATTTCAGGAACAGTTGAACATGAAAAACGCAGATTTTTTAACCGGAATCACCACCAGTGGGACGCCTCATCTTGGTAATTATGTCGGTGCCATACGACCGGCAGTGGAAACCAGTAGAAACAAAGACTTGGTCTCCTATTATTTTCTTGCGGATTATCATTCTTTAATTAAAAATTATGATCCAAAGCTGAGAAAACAATCTGCACTTGAAATTGCCGCTGCCTGGATTGCCATGGGGCTGGACTATGACAATTGTGTGTTTTACCGGCAATCAGATATCCCTGAAATACCGGAACTCACCTGGATTTTTACCTGCCTTACAGCCAAAGGATTAATGAACAGAGCCCATGCATATAAAGCAAGCGTAGCGGAAAATGAAGGCCAAGGCCACAAGGATGCTGACAAAGGCATCACCATGGGACTTTTTTCATATCCGATTCTCATGGCGGCTGATATCCTGATGTTTAATGCCAGAAAAGTACCTGTCGGCAAAGATCAGGTCCAGCATCTTGAAATGACCCGCGACATAGCGGCAAGATTTAATCATGTTTATAAAAAACTGTTTATTCTTCCCGAAGTTGTTGTGGATGAGACGTCTTCTGTTCTCGCCGGATTGGACGGTCGAAAAATGAGCAAGAGTTATCACAATTATATTCCTTTGTTTGATACGCAAAAACGCCTTAGAAAATTGATTATGAAGATAACAACCAATTCTTTGGGGCCGGATGAACCCAAAGACCCGGAAACCTGCACCTTGTTTTCGATTTACAAGGCATTTGCATCTGAATCGGAAACAAAAGAAATGGCAGACCGTTACCGGCGGGGTATTGCATGGGGAACCATGAAACAGGAACTCTTTGAATATATTGATGACATATTAGAAGACCCCAGAAAACGATATGAAGAGCTGATTCAAAATCCATCTGATATTGATGCCATCCTTAGAAATGGTGCGATGAAAGCAAGAGAGTTTTCTGTCCCGTTTCTTGAAAAAATAAGAAAGACCATCGGGATTCAGTCACTGGGTTAATCCCTTGATTTCTTCAGGGTTCAAATAACGCCATTTCCCTTCTTTTAACTTTCCAAGGGTAATACTTGCCATCCTGATTCTTTTTAAGCGATCAACCTTGTTTTTAATTTTCCCCACCATTTTTCGAATCTGGCGGTTTCTCCCCTGTTTTAAAATAATATTAAATTTATTTTTTGAAAGGCGCCTCACTGTGGCTTTCCTGGTTTTTATTGTATCAATCTCCAGCCCCTGTGCCATCGCATTCAAGTCCTCATCAGAGACAGGATAAAGA
>JAFCZY010000323.1 GCA_019314105.1 Deltaproteobacteria bacterium | reverse complement strand
CTTTGGCACACCGGATTCCTATGCAACAGTAGAAGGGATAATTGCAAAGGACGGAATCAATTCCTTAAAAGATCTTAAGGGTAAAAAGATTGCTGCTCCTTTTGCATCTAGCGCCCATGTACTGGTATTGGATTTACTGGAACAGGCCGGACTGGACCCTGAAAAAGATCTTACCTTACTCAACCTGAAAGTAAATGAAATGCCTGCTGCCATGAGTTCCGGCGAGATTGATGCTTGTGCTGCCTGGACACCCCATTTTAATAAACTGCTGAATATGAAAGGCAACCATCTTCTTGTCAACGACACTGAATTCAGCCTTTATAAAAAATACAAACTTGGTCCCGGCCCTGATCTGCTTGTAGTTCGCAAAGATTTTGCCGAAAAATATCCCAATACGTGTAAAGCGTTTGTCAAAGGTTATATGGAAGCGAGAGACATGTTGATTAACAAACCTTAAGAGTGTGCTCAAGTACTTGTCAAGCTGACCAACCTGAATATGAAAGATCAGATGACTGTACTCAAGGACATTGAATGGATTACGGGCAGTAAACAAAAAGCACTCATGAGTGATCCCGGAGATTTTGTCAAAGGGATGCAGAAACTTGGAGATTTTCTCACCAGACATGGACAAATTGATCAGGCCCCTATGGTTAAAAACTGGGTTATAACAGATATGCTGCCATAAACATGCATGAATGATCAGGCATACCACGTGAATAAAAATCTATCCATTGGAATATTCTTAAGGTGTGCCTGATCAAAATCGAGGAGTTAAACTCAAATGGACAAAGAAAACCATTCAAAAAAACCGGTTGTTATAAGCATCTTCTCTCTAATTCTTTTTCTTGTTGTCTGGGAAATTGTCTGCAAAGGCGGTTTGATTGATCCGGTCTTTATGCCGGCCCCTTCCAAAATTTTTGCAAGAGCTGTAAAACTTATTGGTAATGGTGAGCTTATGGCGCATACCTTTGCTTCAACCCGCCGCGTGATGGTGGGATTCATGATTTCATCCATGGTGGCCATTCCCTTTGGAATTTTTCTTGGTTCATCACGGCTATTCATGGCCATATGCGATCCTTTTATTTCACTGTTGCGCCCTTTGCCGTCCATGAGCTGGATACCGCTTTCCCTTCTCTGGCTCGGTATTACGGAAACACAAAAATACTCCATAGTATTTATGGGATCTTTTGCACCCTCTCTTTTATATATTATTGAAGCCACGAAAAGTATTGACCCCTTATTGATCAGAGCGGCGCGTAATCTGGGAGCCTCCAAGCTGGATGTAATGCGTGAAGTTATCCTGCCGGGCGCACTTCCCCAGATTATTTCAGGTCTGAAAGTAATGCTGGGGATTGCCTGGACATGTATCATCTCTGCGGAACTTGTCGCAGCCCGTGAAGGGTTGGGATTTATGATTATGAACGGAAAGGAATATTTTCAAACCGATACCGTGATGCTGGGAATAGTGATGATCAGCCTTACCGTTATGGTTATTTATGTTGTTTTAAAAAAATTTGAACGGAGACTGCTGCCGTGGACACGTTAAACGATCAAAGCAAAATTTGTGTTAATACTGTTACCAAATGTTTTTCCAGCAAACAGGGTGAAGTAACGGCACTCAAAGACCTGTCTTTGGACATCAGGGATGGAGAGTTCCTTGTTGTTGTCGGTGCATCCGGATGCGGGAAGACTACTTTAATTAACATGATAGCGGGGTTTGACACCCCTAGCAGCGGAGAAGTCCTCCTGGACGGAAAACCCGTCACCGGCATCACACCGGAATGCGGAATGATTTTTCAGCAATACGCTTTATTCCCCTGGAAAACAGTGCAGGAGAATGTGGAATTCGGACTGAAGATGAAAAGAATTCCAAAATCCGAACGAAAGGCCATAGCAGCTAAATTTATTGATCTGGTTGCACTCAATGGGTTTGAAAAAAGCTATCCCCACCATCTTTCCGGTGGCATGAAGCAGCGGGTTTCCATAGCAAGGGCTCTGGCAAACAACCCGGAAGTCATGCTCCTTGATGAACCTTTTGCAGCCCTTGATGCAATGACACGTCAGGTTCTCCAGGAACAGCTGGTCCGCATTTATGAAAAACATAAAAAAACCATCATATTCATCACCCATTCCATAGACGAAGCCCTGCTGCTGTCGTCACGAATTGCTGTAATGACCGCCAGGCCGGGCCGCATTGCCCAGGAAATCATAAACGATCTTCCTTATCCACGCAATGCCGATGTCCAGCTCTCAGATAATTATATGGCACTCAAACGAAAGATCTGGGATAGTGTACAGGCTGAAGTCCTGAAAAGCATGGAAGTGGAAACAGGCTGAAAAAAGATTCTTCTGATTGCTGTCACTTCCATTCAAAACAAAGGTTTAAAAGCTTTTCAAGATCCTTTTTTGTGAATTTCCCAGGGTTTGTGTCAACATTAAGATTGGTCATGCTTTTTTCAGCAATTGAGCTGAAATAAGCTTTTTCAAGCACGTCCCTGGTCAAACCCAGACTCTCAACCATTTTAGCGGCTTTTGTCATAACATATTGCACCATGGGTTCTATCTCCTGGTACTTGTCCGGGACAGCATCTTTATTGAAATTACACACTGCCTCCAAAGTTTGAGCAATAAGCCACCCATGGACAGATCCGTGGTAAAATCCACCTATGGTATTGGATATGGCATGGGCAAGCCCCAGTCCTGAGTGCATCATGGCTGCTCCTGCAAGGAGGCTGGCCTCCAGCATATCCTTTCTTGCATCAATGTCTTTACCGTCCTTGACTGCTGCCGGAAAGCTCCTTTGAATAAGATGCATGCTTTTAAAGGATAATCCATCTGTAAACCCATTGGAACTTGAAGACATATACGCTTCCACAGCATGGGAAAATGCGTCCATACCAGTGAAAAAAGTCAAACCAGG
>JAFCZY010000039.1 GCA_019314105.1 Deltaproteobacteria bacterium | reverse complement strand
AATTACCCATAAACTGCTCAGTTTTGCCAGGAAAACAGATTCTACTCTCAATGATGTCCATGTGAATGATGCCATAAAGGAAATCGTTACCCTGACAGCTCAAATGGCCATATATAATAATGTTATTATTAAAACAAATTTGAGTGATGGACTTCCGTATATCAGACTATAGCCTTCTGAACTTCAGCAGGTGATTCTTAATTTAATCAATAACGCCATTGATGCCATGGAAAAAAGTGGTGGTACGATTACCATTGGAACCAAAGTGAGTACGATTGAAAAAAATCATCTGGTAATTTCAATAGAGGACAATGGACCCGGTATCCCCAAAGATAACCTTAACAGGATATTTGATCCATTTTTTACCACAAAAGCAGTGGGGAAAGGCACGGGTCTAGGTCTTTCAATATGTTATGGTATTATTCAAAAAATGGGAGGGAAAATAGATGTCTACAGCCAGGTTGGTGTGGGGACAAAATTTCGCATATGGATACCGTTTCAGGATGAAATAATTGAAAACCAGGATAATGAAAATGAATTAGATAATGAGTGAATCAGATAATTAAGGAGAATAAACATGAATAAAATTAAATTATTATTTGTAGATGATGAAAAACCGTTTTTGGATACCATTACCAAGCGTCTGGAAAAAAGGGATATGGACGTTTCTGCTGTTTACGGTGAGCTTGAGAATAATAAAAAAATTGAAGCAATTATTCTTGATGTGAAAATGCCCGGAATGGATGGTGTTGAGACTTTGATTGAAATTAAAAAAAGGTTTCCCCTTATTGAAGTCATCATGTTGACCGGTCATGCCACTGTTGAAACAGCAATTGACGGGATGAAACTGGGCGCATTTGATTATTTAATGAAGCCCTGTGATATTGATGTGCTGGTAACCAAGGTCAAGGATGCTGCAGAAAAGAAAAGACAACACGAAGAAAAAATCACTGAAGCCCGCATAAAGGAAATTACAGCTCGACGGGCTTAAGGAAAAGAGGAATGTCATGATACGGAATAGTGAAGAGGGAAATATGATAAATGTCCTGCTGGTTGATGATGAAAAAGGATATTTAAATGTTTTGTCTAATAGGCTTTCCAAGCGATCCATTCATGCAACCAAAGCGTTTTCCGGTACTGAGGCCATACAGATTTTGCGTAATAATGATTTTGATGTGGTTGTTCTGGATTTAAAAATGGAAGATATGGATGGACTTGAAGTGTTAAAGGTTATCAAGAAAATGGTTCCCGAACTGCCGGTGATCATATTATCAGGACATGGGTCACAGGCAGCCGCCAATGAAGGAATTTCACTGGGTGCCTTTGATTACCTGACCAAACCCTGTGAATTAATAGAGTTAATAGATAAAATCAAACAGGCATATCAAGGACAGACATCGCCTTCAAAAGGATCTCATTTGGAATTCTAAATGGATATAATGATTGAATGATAGGATAAAGATTAAGGAGAAGACATGTTTTATAAGACAAATGGTTTTAAACTCTGCGCTGCTTTATTATTGGGTGTTATTGTCTTCCTGCTCCCAAGGCCGGAAGGGACGCAATTTAAAGTCACAGGTGATACAGACCGAATACTGATGCAGAATTTGGAGCAACATTTTACGGTTGTTCCAGATGGAAAAATAAAAACAAAAATTGATTCATATATTTTAAAGGCAAAGGCTCCTGGAACATTAGAAGGCAGTGCAAAATTTTTAAGTCAAAAAGCAAAAGATTTAAATTTGGACGCGGTTCAGATAGATTATGTTGATGGGCTTTCGCCAAAAGCAAAACGATTTTTATCGGCGCTTGTGGTTTTGGTGATATTATTTGTACTCGAGCCCATTCCTTTGGAAATAACCGCAATCTGTATCGGTGTCTCTCTGGTTCTTCTACAGATAACCGATGTAAAAAATGCCTGGGCACCTTATATGCATCCAGTGGTTATTTTTATCATGTGCTGTCTTATCTTTGCCATTGCCCTCGACAAGGCAGGCATAACAAAGCGATTGGGATATTTTATTATCAAAAAAGCTGGTAATTCCGTTACCCGTTTTACGTTTATTATTGCCATAGGGCTTGGTCTTGCTTCATCTGTCATGCATGATGCAGCCGCCTGCGCTATAGGAATCGTGACCATGCTGCCGTTGATGCGGGCGGTGGGGATAGAACCCCATACCAACACGGCAAAATTTATGATGCTGTCCTTGCCCTTTGCCTGCTCCTGCGGTGGTATGGGAAGCCTTATCGGGGGAGGCCGTTGTATGGTCTCTGCGGCTTTTTTAAAAGAATTTGCCGGGATTGAAATCACCTTTTTTGACTGGATATTATATGCCATGCCGGCAGCCATTGTTACGGTTCCGGCTGCGGTTTTTATTGTATACCTGGTGTTCCGGCCGGATCCCAAATTCAAGTTACCGGATTTTGATGAAGACTTAGGTCCCATGACCGCCGTTGAGAAAAAAACCCTGGCTATTATTGCCATTTCATTTGCCCTTTGGTTGACCAAGGGACTTCACGGGTACCATTATTCCATAACCGGTATGCTGGGAGTGTCTGCCCTGGTATTGTTCAAGGTGTTAAAATGGAGAGATATCAACGATAATCTGGAGTGGGGAACGGCAGTGTTTATTTTTGGTGGTGGTATCGCCCTGGGTCTTGCCATGGGGTCTTCAGGTGCTGCCGACTATTTTGCCAATCTTTTCTTCCCTCTAATCCAGGGAAAAGGCTGGTTGGTTCTTTTTATCGGTGTTGCTGTGTTTGGTTCTCTGGTGACCAATGCCATGGCCAATGTTGCCGCCGCCGCTCTGATATTGCCCATTGTGATCCCCATGGCACAACTTGAAGGGGTTGATCCGAGGGTTCTGGCACTCTGTCTGGGTATGGCGACGTCATTTGCCATGCTGCTGGTCATAGGATGTCCTCCCAATGCCATTTCATACAGTTATCGTTATTTTAAATCATCAGACTTGACAAAAGTCGGTCTTGTTGCCACACCTGTTTTATTAACATTGTTGGTAGGGGTCGTTACTGTATGGTGGAAAATATTGGGTTTAATTTAGGAAAAGGGTTATAAAAAAACGCATGGATAGAGTTTATGATGATAAAATACGCCTTCTTCTGGTAGATGATGAAGAAGGATTCAGGCGAACAATTTCTAAAAGGCTTGCCAAAAGAGGGATGATCCCTGTGCAGGCGTCTGACGGGGAAGAGTGCCTGGGTATTCTTAAGACAACCCCCATGGATGTGGTGGTTCTGGATGTGAAAATGCCCGGGATCAGCGGGATTGATACTCTGCGACTCATTAAGCAGGAATTTGAAAACATCCAGGTCATTCTTTTAACCGGTAATGTTGCCGTCTCAGATGGTATTGACGGCATCAAATCCGGTGCGTTTGATTATTTGACAAAACCCGTGGAAATTGATCATCTGGTGAATAAAATCAAACAGGCGTTTGAAATAATTCAACTGGAAAAAGAAAAACAAAAAGAACGTGGATACCGGGAAAAGCTGGAAAAAAAAATGATTGATACGGAACGCCTTGTCTCTCTTGGCACCATGTCTACCGGTATTGCCCATGAAATCAACAATCCCCTGGCCATTATCAACGAATCTGCCGGATTCATGAAACAGGTTATAAGTTCTCCGGAAATGTCCATGTTTTCCCAGAAAGATGCATTGCTGCTGGGAATCGAAAAAATTGAAAAGAGCATTAAAAGAGCCCGCAAAATCACCCATGAGCTTCTGGGGCATGTAAAAAAACAAGACTCCCAGTTTTCCCAGGCCAATCTCAAGGCATTGCTGTATGAAACACTGGGTCTATTGAAAAGAGAGATAAAAAACAAACAGATAAACATTAACTGGGAAATCGACCCGAAAAAGAATATGGTGTGGAGTGATCCCTATCAGCTTCGCCAGGTGATGATGAACCTTTTGAGCAATGCGATTCATGCGCTGGGTGAAAACGGTTCCATTACCCTGTCCACCCGTGAAACCAGTGAGGATATCATCCTTGAAATCAAAGACGATGGGATTGGGATACCCAAAGAAAATTTAGGAAAAATATTTGATCCGTTTTTTACCACAAAACCTTTTGATGAAGGAACGGGTCTGGGGCTGTTTGTGGCCCATAAAATTCTTTCCGGTCTTGGGTGTAAGATTGATGTTACAAGCACGGTGGGAAAAGGAACTTGTTTCCAAATCAGGCTACCGAAATACGATAAATCAAACGAATAATGACACACTTCGATAATATATGAAAAAGAAAGGATAAAATTCCCATGATTAAAATACCTATTAAAATTTTGATAGTAGATGATGAAAAAGATTTTGTTGAAATGTTTTCTTTGCGGTTAAAGAAACAAGGTGAAAAAGTATCCACTGCTTATAATGGCAAGGATGCATTAAAGGTGTTAGAAACGGTGCCCATTGATGTGGTTATTCTGGATATCCGGATGCCGGGCATGGACGGGATTGATACGTTGAAACAGATAAAAACCCTCCATCCTATTGTTGAAGTCATTTTGTTGACCGGACACGGATCAACGGAAACAGCAGTGGAAGGAATGAAACTGGGGGCGTTTGATTACCTGATGAAGCCCGCTGATTTTAAAGATATAAATGTGAAACTGGAAAATGCCAGGAAACGAAAAGATGAACAGGAAGAACGGATCCGACAGGCAGAAGCCAGACTGCTTTTAAGGAGAAGCGGTGATTTTTAAAATTTTATAGAGTTTAACACAAGGAGGATATGAATGAAATCTATTTTGGTAAAAGATTTAATGGTTCCGCTTTCAGAGTATGCCACTGTTTATGAAGAAGCCACATTATCAGAAGCACTGGATGCGCTCGAAAAGGCCCAGAAACAATTTGATAGAAGTAAATACAGGCACCGGGCGATCCTGGTATGTAGAAAGAAGACCAACAAGGTTGTCGGTAAACTCAGCCAGCTGGATGTGATACGGTCACTGGAGCCCAAATACGAACAGTTTACGGGAGAGAAGGCTTTCCCCCAGACAGGTATGTCTCACTTTGGTTTCAGCCCGCAATTTATGAAAAGTATTTTAGAACAATATAAATTATGGTATGAGCCGTTAAAAGATATCTGCGGGAAGGCGGGCAAACAAAAAGTAAAAGAACTCATGCACACCCTGACGGCAGGGGAATATGTCAAAGAAGGTGCAAATCTGGGAGAGGCCATTCATCAGCTTATTATGGGACACCATCAATCTCTTCTGGTAACAAAAGGTGAAGAGATTGTCGGAATTTTACGATTAACCGATGTTTTCAAAGAAATTTGCACCGATAGAAGAAAAATGCATCAAACCTGATAGGTTACGAGATGGTGGAAAAATTTATAATTCAATTGAGTCTTAAAAACAGGGTGTACCTGCTCAACGCTGTTCTTTTGTCCATCACTGTCATTGGGGCGATAGTTATGGTCTGGTATACGTATAAGACTGAAAAAATTTTCAAGGATATTATTGATAAAAATATTGTTATTTATCAATCGACTGAGGCCCTTGGTACAGCCCTTGTCAACCAGAAAGGATTTGTATCGTATTATTTGCTGGACCACGACCCTGCCTGGATTGATCAGCTAAGCAGGTACCGACTGCTTTTTGATGAATATCTGATAACAGTAAAGTCTCTTGTGGAAGAACCATGGGAAAAAAATGCCATTGTTCAGATTGAATCCAAATATAAGCATTATGTTACAACAAAAGATAAAGTCATCGAACTTTATAAATCAGGTGAATATGATAAAGGATTTGCCATGCATAAAGATGTAAGGCAAAATTTTTTTAAAATTCTGGGATTATGCGAACAGTTTAAATCGTTTCATAAAAACAAAATTGCAGATGCAATCAAAACAAGCCGGAGTGAATCCAATCATCTCAGATATGTTGCCCTTATGGCAATTATTACAGTTGTTGTCCTGAGTCTTTTGATTAATTATATTTTTGCCCGTCATATATTGGCGCCTATTCGAGAATTGGCGGCAGCGGCAGGAGGGTCGGGGGATTCAAAATTATCTGCAAATGAAGTCGTTGCATTAAAACAAAGCGTTCATGGGTTGATTGAAAATGCAGAACAGACGCATCAGGAATTAAAGCGAAGCCGGGAAACCCTGATGCAATCTGAAAAAATGGCGTTGTTAGGAAAACTGGCTGCCGGAACATCACATAGTATCCGCAATCCATTAACCTCCGTAAAAATGAGACTTTTTTCGTTGAACCGTTCGTGTAATTTTACAAAGTTCCAACAGGAAGATTTTAATGTTATTTCCGGCGAAATAAAGCAGATCAATAAAATCGTTGAAAATTTTCTTGAATTTTCCCGCCCGCCCAAGTTGAAGATGAAAATGATGAGTCCATCAATTGTTGTGGACAGCGCCCTTCATCTTCTGGAACAGCGATTAAAATCCTATCACGTGACCACAAGGTTGATTCGGCACCGTCCTCTCTGTAATGCATTCATAGATCCGGAACAGCTCAAGGAGGTAATTGTTAATATCATTGTCAATGCCTGTGAAGCAATGGATAAGAGTGGTTTGATCATTATTCATGAAGAAGAAGATTATGTAGAACCCTTAAAAAAAGTAGCTGTGATCAGGATAATAGATGATGGTACAGGAATCCCTCAAGACGTCAAAGAACAGGTGTTTAATCCTTTTTTCACCACCAAAGATGAAGGGACAGGTCTTGGGTTGAGTATTGCGTTTAATATTATAAATGAACATGGGGGATGGTTGGATGTGTCCAGTGAGGAAGACCAGGGGTCCTCTTTTGTTATTACGCTTCCCATAAAGGATTCATAGGATGAATACTATTTTAGTCATTGATGATGATGATCAGTTAAGGATAAGTTTTTGCAAGCTTTTAAAAGAGGAAAATTATGCGGTTATCAGTGCTGCTTCCGGTGAAGCCGGTATTGAAATTGTTAAACAGAATGTTTTGGATCTGGTTGTTTTAGATATGCGATTGCCCGGAATAAACGGGATGGAAACATTCAACCGAATTAAGCAAATTGATTCAAAACTGCCGGTCATTATTATAACCGCTTATGGTACAACCCAAATTGCTATAGAAGCGACTAAAATGGGGGCGTACGATTATGTCCTCAAACCATTTGATGTGCCGGAGATGCTTAATCTGATCGAACAGGCAATAGAGGCTGGATATTTTATGAGATCACCGGTTAAGGTGGATGCGGCACCTGATCAGGAATCCGGAGATGTGATCATTGGCCAAAGTAAGCTCATGCAGGATGTCTATAAATCAATCGGCCGGGTCTCTCAAACCGATGCAAATGTTTTAATTCTGGGCGAATCAGGGACGGGAAAAGAATTGGTGGCAAGAGCGGTTTATCAACACGGTATTCGCTCAGATAAGGCTTTTTTAATTATTAATTGTGTGGCCATACCTGAAAACCTTCTTGAGAGTGAATTGTTCGGGTATGAAAAAGGGGCGTTTACCGGGGCATCTCAGCGGCATATAGGGAAAATTGAACAGGCAGATGGGGGTACCGTCTTTCTGGATGAAATTGGAGACATGCCGTTAAATATACAGGGAAAAATTTTAAGACTGTTACAGGAAAAAAGTATTGAAAGGCTGGGAGGAGATGAAACTATTTCTGTTGATGTTCGAATTATTGCTGCAACAAATAAAAAATTGGAACAGGCTGTCAAGGATAAAAAATTTAGGGAAGATTTATATTTCCGTTTAAAAGTGGTTACCATAGAACTTCCTCCATTGAGGGACAGGCGGGAAGATATCAACGGTCTGATCTCATATTATATGGCTAAATTTTCCAATGAATTAAAGGTTGGCAATCCGAGTCTTCAAAAAGAAGCGTTAACGCGGTTAAATCATTATGACTGGCCTGGAAATATCAGAGAACTGTCAAACCTGATTCAGAAAGTCCTTATCTTTAACAGAGGTGCCCCGATTTCTATAACAGATCTGGAACAGGTAATAGATACGAAAGAAAAAATCAACTCCACTGAAGAGATCCAGTTAAATGATATTAAAGACTGGGTCCGGCAATTATTATCCAAATCATCTGAAAGTTATCGGTTTGACGATATTATAGATATGGTTGCAAGTATTGTTGTTGTGGAAGCGTTAAAAATAACAAATGGAAATCGTTCCCAGGCGGCGAAACTTTTAAGTGTCTCAAGACCGACGCTTCATGCCAAAATTGACAAATATAATATTAAGCTGAAAACAGAAATATTAGATTAGAAAGAGTATTCGCTATAATTGGCGGTGAGATTTGCCAATTATAGCGAATATAATATTAGGATGTCAGTATCGGCATTCCCATGATCGGCCAGACAACCAAGACTGCTATGGCCACGACTGCCATTAAGATAATACTGGCAGGGATACCATATTTAAAGAATTCGCCGGTGGAAAACTGCCCGGAGTCATAAGCAATGGCGTTGGGAGCTGCTCCTACCAGAAGCAAAAACGGCATTCCGGCAGTGACAAGGGCTGAAAAGAGGATAACTTCCGGTGCCACACCAAGATAAGGCGCAATGACCAGCGCAACCGGTAAAGAAATAGCAATGGCCGCCACATTCATGATAAAGTTGGTCATTATCATGACAAAAAAAGCAATACTCATCACAAAAACAAACCAAGGTGCATTCTGGAAAAGGGTTAGCCAACCAATGGCAAGCCATTCAGCCGCACCGGTTTCCCATAGACAGAACCCGATGCTCATTGCCCCGCCAAAAAGCAGGATAATATTCCAGGGGACTGTTTCAAGGTCGCTTATGTCAAGGATGCGTAAAATAAAAAATAGGATGGTTGAAATAAGAATAATGGCTGTCTTATCTATCGGCTTTAAAAAGGGGACAAAAGACCTTAAAGACATGACCAAGATACAGGTGAAAATGATAACAGCAGCAATGATTTCATCTTTAGTGATTTTCCCCATTGCCTGACTCAATATTTTTGCTTTTTCCCTTAACCCGGGAATAGTTTTTTTCTCCGGTTTAAGGAAAATCATAAAGAATCCCCATAAAATGAATACCATGGCCCATCCAATGGGGAACATATAATAACTCAGTTCAAAAAATGAGATTTCCTTTCCGATAATATCTTTGTAAAAACCAATGGCCACGGCCCCCCGGGCTGCCCCCAATAATGTAACAATACTGCCTGCCCCTGCAACAAATGCCATTCCAATGAATAACCCTTTTCCAAAATTTGTAGGCTTGTCATCATCCGCATACATTTCATATATTGTAATAAGAAGCGGATACATGGTAGCAGCCACAGCAGTGTGAGCCATGATGTGGGTCAGGGCTGCCGTCACAACAAAACACCCCAGGTAAATCATACTGGTTTTTTCTCCAACAATCATCAGCATCCTGTATGCAAGCCGTTTTGTGAGCCCTGTTTTTGTAAAGACCATTCCGATAACAAGAGATGCAAAGATAAAAAGCACGGAAGGTGTCATAAAATCTTTAAATGCCGAATTGGCAGTCCGAATTAAGAAAAGAACCTGCAAAACCCCAATGGTCAGGCTCGTAATCCCGATGGGGACCACTTCAAACACCCACCAGGTGCCGCCAAGCAGGAATACAGCCAGCGCTCCTTTGGCTTCTTTGCTCAATATAAAATGTTTTCCTGTCGGATCGATGGCATCAGGCCATGGCGGTGAAAAGTTAACAACAAAAAAAAGGGTAAGACCAATTAATAAAAAAAGGATACGTTTCCAGTCAATATGTGTTTCTTGTAAAGTTTCTGTTTGTGTTGTCATGTTATAATAGTCTCCTGAAATCACCAGCCGCGGGTTTTTAATATGTTATCAATTTCTGCCTGCCGGATTCGTTCATCATGTGCATGTTTTAACGCATGGGCCTGGGTGATTTTTTCAACAAGAAGTTCAGTGTCCGCAGGTTTCACAAGAAAGTCAAATGCACCCAGTTTCATTCCCTGGATGGCATTTTGTACCGTGGCTTCCCCGGTCAGCATAATGATGGGGGTAAGTGGTTTGAACTTTTTAATCTCCTGCAAGGCATCAATGCCTGTAATTCCCGGCATCGCAACATCAAGAATAATGACATCAAAATTAATTTTTTCAGCCATATCAATGGCACCTTCTCCCGAATATACGGCAGTGACGGAAAGATCCCTCATTTCAAGCCGCTGGGCTAAAGTTTCAATAAATTCTTTTTCGTCATCTGCTATTAACACTTTGATTTTCATTTTAATTTATTCTCCTGTGTTATTTTGAGAAAAATGGTTAAAAAACTATTGTTATTTAAGGGCGGTTTGATTCCTTTTAAGGGCTATTTTTTCATAAGCTCTTTTCATGGTGTCAGTAATCAAATCGATATCAGCAGGTTTCTGCAAATAGGCAAATGCACCCAGATCCATACAGGTTTTTCTATCTTTTTCAGT
>JAFCZY010000322.1 GCA_019314105.1 Deltaproteobacteria bacterium | reverse complement strand
ATGATATCCATCCTTTTGACCTTTATGCGGATGTCACAGGAAAATGAGATTCTTGCATTAAAAGGCGCGGGTGTGTCTCTCTATAAATTTTTGCCCCCAGTGTTGATTTTTTGTTTTTCAGGTATTTTTTTGACCATGTGCATTACTGTTTTTGGCGTATCCTGGGGTAAATTATCGATTAAAAAGAAAACGATTGAGCTTGCAAGATCAAGTATTGATGCGGCTTTACAGGCGAGACAATTCAATTGTGAATTGGAAAATGTCATGATTTATGTCTCCCATGTGGATATGAAAACAAAAGCATTAAAAGATGTCTTTATTGAAGACAGGAGAACAAAAGGAGCCATCAGTATTTCGATTGCCCCTTCAGGAAAATTGATCCGGCTTGAAGATGAACAGGTCTATACCATAAGGCTTTATAATGGAATAATCAATCAGGTGGATGTTGATGAAAAATCTGTGAGCAGCATCCAATTTGAAAATTATGATATTAATATTGATTTGAATCGTATGAATAAAGGGAGTGGGAAAATATTAAAGGACCTGGATGAGATAAGCCTGGTTGATTTGATAGGGTTAATAAGATCAGGGATTAAGGATAACTCCCATTTGATTGAAGCATTGATGGAATTGCATGAAAAATTTTCCATTCCTTTTGCCTGTCTTTCTTTAGGGCTTCTTGCGTTTCCTCTGGGGATTCAGTCAGCTTCTTTCAGGCGGTCTTCAGGATTTGGGTTTGGAATTTCTTTTTTTCTTCTGTATTATTTTCTTCTGGCAATTGGATGGTCGGCAGGGGAAACAGGAAAATATCCGCCAGTTCTTGCGATGTGGCTGCCAAATGTCATCATGGGGGGAGTGGGCGTTTTTTTTCTTGTCAGGAATGCAAAGGAAAAACCGGTCCTGCTTCCTGTGTTTTTTAATACGGCTGTACAAGCCATAAAAAACCGGTTTATAAGAAAATTATAATATATGTCATGTCTGCATAAATATTGGTTAAAGGAGTTTTTAAAATTTTTTTCCATCATTCAGTTGTTGATCCTCGTTCTTTTTGTATTTATTGATTATCTTTCCCGAATGGAGCGATTTTTAAATTCTGATATTTCCCTTATCGGTGCCCTGGGATATGTTGTTTTAAAAGTCCCTTTCATGTTTGTACAATTGACGCCGGCCAGTATTTTACTGGCAAGTATTACAGTTTTTGGGTTGATGAACAGGAACAATGAACTTCTGGCCATCAAATCCAGTGGTATCAGTGTATATTTTCTGGTTAAGCCAGCCCTTCTTGTGGGGGTACTTTTTGCCATGCTGATGTTTTTTTTAGGGGAGACCCTTATCCCGGTTACTATGGCAAGGTCTAATTATATAAAATACAATGTCATAAAAAAAAGACACGATATTTATTCTGCAAAAAAAGACATATGGATAAAGTCTAAAAATAAACTGGTTCATATTAATTTTTATGATCCGGCAAATCAGTCCGTTGCCGGCATTACCATCACATCTCTTGGAAAAAATTTTGGCCTTGAGTCAAGAATTGATGCTGAAAAAGGATATTACAAGCAAGGTGAATGGGTATTTGAAAATATTATCGAGCAGATCCATGCAGAGGATTCAATGGATTATGATGTAAAATCATATGATAAAAAGAGTATTCCGTTGACAATTAAGCCGGAAGATCTTGGAGAAATTACAAAAAAATCCGAAGAGATGAGTTTTTTTGAATTAAAAAAATATGTTAACAAGGTGGAAGAAGAAGGATATGATGCCACAACCTATAAGGTGGATCTAAACGGGAAAATCGCCTTTCCCTTTATCTGCATCATCATGGTTCTGACCGGTGCTGCCACAGGCATGAGATCCTTTGCAAAGGATAATATCCCAGTGGCCATCGCTATTGGTGTTGTGATTTCGTTTATGTATTGGATCATGTATGGATTCTGCCTTTCTCTGGGATATGGAGCCATCCTGCCACCTGTTATCAGTGCCTGGATAGCCAATCTGTTTTTTTTATGTTTTGGCATTTTGTATTTGATCAATACGGAATGATGGCAATAAAAAGTGAATTCAATGATTTTTTTGTATAAAACGATCGTCAATATTTTATTTATTATTACTGTTCCGTTTTTGCCGTTCATTTATTTTTTTTCAAAAAAAAGAAGGGCAACTTTGATCCAGCGATTGGGTTTCAGGACGGGGTTAAGACCAAAACAGGCTGGACAGAAAAGGCTCTGGATTCATGCCCTTTCCGTAGGAGAAGTCATATCAGCCATACCATTTGTCAAAGCATTAAAAGAGCGACACAAAGAGTTGGATATTGTTTTTACGGCCTCTACAAAGACCGGGTTTGATATGGCAGCGCAGTTATTCCTAAAAAAGGTGTCTCTAAAAGAAGATGCTGCCTTAGTAGATCAATTGGGATATTCCCCTTTTGATCTGGGGTATTGCGTTAAAAAAATAAGCCGGCAAATAGAACCGGATGCAGTGATTATTGTTGAAACAGATCTGTGGCCCAATTTTTTATATGAAATGAAGAAAAGCAAGATTCCTGTCGTATTAATGAATGCCAGGCTTTCAAACCGCTCTTTAAATGGATATCTGTTTTTCAGAAAATTTTCTTTAATGTTTTTTTCTTCTTTAACTGGGATTATGGCACAAACCCCTTTGGATGAAGAACGATTCCAACGCTTAGGGATTGATAAGAATAAAATATCTGTTGCGGGGAATATCAAGTTTGATCAACCCCATGAAGATGTGGATAAAAGTTATGTTGAAAGTATGAGGGATCGGTTTGGTATTCAAAAGGGAACACAGGTGTTTATTGCCGGTTCTACCCATGAGGGAGAGGAAAAGATTCTTTGTAATGTATATAACAGGTGTTTATTGCCGGTTCTACCCATGAGGGAGAGGAAAAGATTCTTTGTAATGTATATAAAAAAGTGAAGGAGAGTTTTCCGGGATTGTTGATGATCCTTGCCCCAAGAGACCCTGAAAGATGTCCGGCAATTTTGTCTTATTTTTTGTCTCAGGATGTTCATACGGCCTTTATGTCAACAATGGATAAATCCAGTACAAGCCCAGATGTTGTTCTGGTGGATAAAATGGGAGCGCTTTCCCGGCTGTATGCCCTTTGCGATGTGGCATTTATCGGGGGCTCAATGGTCGGGCAGGGGGGGCATAACCCTTTGGAACCGGCGGCTTTTTCAAAGCCGGTTCTTTTCGGACCTGACATGTCGGATTTTCTGCTGA
>JAFCZY010000321.1 GCA_019314105.1 Deltaproteobacteria bacterium | reverse complement strand
TTTCCTCTTCAGAAAGCATCAAGTCAAAATTTGATATACAAACTTTTGCCCAAGTTTTATCGGAAAATAATATCTTTATTAAGGAACTAAACGATCAACAAAGAAAATTTATTTCCGAGTTTATTGTTGATTATGCATTAAATAAAACAGGGATTGATTGGCAGATTAGAGAATCCATAGTCGCTCGTTTTCGTATGCAGATACGAAGGCAATTGAAAAAAATAAAACTGAATGAAAATTTAATTGAAAGTGCCGTGGAGTTTTTGATTGAAAAAGCAATTGAATTATCTTTAAATGCTCAAAAAAATAATATTTAATATCCGGAGCCCCCATGCTGGAAATTAAAAGTTTGGAAGACATCTCAGCCTTAAGTGAAAACTATGAGGTGGAGTGCAAGCTTTCGGCCGGAAAAGACGGCAAGGGCGAATTGCCAAAAGATTTCTGGCCGACCTATAGTGCCTTTGCAAACTCCTATGGCGGGGATGTCATTCTTGGGTTAAGGGAAACCCAAAAAGGATTCAGACTGAATGGGATCAGCAAGCTTCAAAAAGTGCTGGATGATCTGTGGAGCACCTTAAATGATCCCAAAAAAGTCAGCATTAACCTGTTGCAGGAAAAAAATGTCAAATCCTTAAAGGTTGACGGGTGCAATCTCATTCAGATCTCCATCCCAAGGGCGTTAAGGAAGCAAAAACCGGTATTTATCAATAACAACCCGCTGACCGGTACCTATAAAAGACGGAACACCGGTGATTTTCTTTGCGATCAGGAAACGGTCAAACGAATGATGGCAGAGCAGATTGAAGAAAGCCGGGACATGGAACTGCTCAAGGGATACGGCATTGAAGATATTGATTTTGAAAGTTTTAATGCCTATCGCCAGGTGTATATTAACCGAGCACCGGATCATCCCTGGAATCAACTGGAACCGATTCTTTTTTTAAAAAATATGGGTGCCTGGCGAAAGGACAGGGAAACAGGGGCAGGTGCCTTAACACGGGCAGGGCTTTTAATGTTTGGGCAGCTTCCTTCCATACAGGAAGTTTTCCCCAATTATATGCTGGATTACCAGGAGCGGCCCGAAGCAAAAACCGAAGCCAGATGGATAGACAGGTTAACCCTTGATGGATCCTGGTCGGGGAACCTGTTTGATTTTTACAGAAAAGTTATCAAAAAACTGACGGCGGATTTGAAAGTGCCCTTTAAACTTGAAAAGGATCTGCGCCAGGACAATACTCTTGTTCATGATGCTTTGCGTGAAGCTCTGGTCAACAGCATTGTCCATGCGGATTACACGGAAAGAGCCTCTGTGTTAATTGTTAAACGGCCGGATATGTTTGGATTCAGAAACCCGGGATTGATGCGGGTGCCTAAAGAAATTGCCGTTCAGGGGGGAGACAGCGACTGTCGAAATCGGTTAATTCATCAAATGTTTCGATACATTGGTCTGGGAGAACAGGCCGGCAGTGGTATCCCAAAAATCTTCCATGGCTGGGACAGCCAGCATTGGCGAAGCCCGGTCTTATATGAAAAAGAAAGACCTTTTGAGCAAACACTGCTGGAACTGAGGATGCTGGATCTTTTCCCGGAAAAAATTGTGAATGAACTTCGGCATATGTTCGGCAGTACATTTGACAACTTGTCCGAACTGGAACGGCTGATACTGGCATCCGCAGCTACCGAGCAGGTCGTTACCCATCGAAGGATGACTGAAATTTCAACGGACCATACCCATGATCTGACACTGGCATTTCAGCGCCTGATGAAGGCCAAACTCCTTGAGTCCAACGGTCGTGGCCGGGGTACGGTTTACCACCTTCCAGGCCAGGCACTGCCCAGTGCAGATCAAACGTTTTTAGAAAGTGCTGTTATGTCCCTAGCAGACGGTGACCCTAGTGAGTCTAGCTTGGGACATAACGGTGCCAGCTTGGGACATAACGAACGTAACAAACGAGGGTGGCTGACGGTGGAAGGATTGACAAAACCCTTGATAGATAACCTTAATCTGGTTTCGGAAGACATACAACAGATGCTTATGGAACAAGCAGAAAAGGCCAGAAGCCAGCAACGGTTAAACAAAAAAGAAATGATCACTATCGTTCTTAACGTTTGTTCCGACTATTACCTGACGCAACAGGTTTTGGCTCAGCTGTTGAATCGAAAATCCCTGGCATTGAGAAAAAACACGCTAAAACCCTTGCTTGATCAAGGGAAACTTGCCTTAGCCTTTCCCCAGACACCAACTCACTCAAAGCAGGCGTATACAACTGTTAACAGAGGTGGAAATGATTAGCGAAGATCAGCTAGAACAATTATGCATATCCTGGTTCAAAGAAATCGGTTATCAAACAGTTACGGGAAAACAGATTTCACCGGAAGGGAAAACACCTGAAAGAGAAAACTACGGGCAAGTCATTTTACATGAAAGGCTTGTTTCCCAACTTAAACTCATCAATCCAGGTATCCCTTCAATTCTGATTGAAGATGCTGCAAAAAGAATAGCAATTCCCGAAACCCCGGTATTGACAAAAAATAATCATATTTTTCATAAATTTATAATTGAGGGACTTTCTGTAGAATTTAATGAAAAAGAAGAAAATAAGACTGAATATATTAAATTGATCGACTTTGATCATATTGAGAATAATCAGTTTTTACTTGTGGATCAATTCACTGTATCCGGGACAAAACATTTTCGGCGCCCGGATCTTATCGTCTTTATTAATGGATTGCCAATCGCAGTGATTGAATTAAAAAATCCGGCAGATGAGAACACCGATATCTGGGATGCGTATAATCAGCTGCAGACATATAAAGAAGAAATTTCAGATCTTTTTGTGTTTAATGAGGCATTGATCATCAGTGATGGATTGACAGCCCGCGTCGGTTCCCTCACTGCAAGCAAAGAATGGTTCATGCCCTG
>JAFCZY010000320.1 GCA_019314105.1 Deltaproteobacteria bacterium | reverse complement strand
CATCCAATCTGGAGAGAAATCTTTATCTTTCGGTCCAGTTTATGGAAATGGGGATTCCTGTAACCATTGCATTAAATATGATGGATGTGGCAAAAAAACGGGGTATTAAGATTGACATTGAAAAATTGTCAAAACTATTGAATGTTCCTGTTGTTCCGACGATTGCAAGAAGTGGTGAAGGGAAAAAGGAACTGCTGCAGACCATTGCATCCAATGTGAATGGTAAAATTGAACCTTTAACGATTTCCTATGGCCGCGACATTGATACTGCCCTTGATGAGATGGAAGAAATTATCCAATCTTCCTTTTTTTTAACTGCAAACTACAGAGCAAGATGGACGGCCATTAAATATTTTGATAATGCCTTTATCCATATCTATGTGCCGAAAGGAACAACTCCAAAGGACGGCCCAAGTGCCGGGGTCACCATTGCAACAGCGCTTGTTTCTCTTGCAATTGGAAAGGTGATTTATCGTCCCCTTGCCATGACGGGAGAAATCACTTTGACGGGTGAAGTCCTTCTTGTCGGTGGTATTAAAGAAAAAATTATTGCTGCCCGAAGGTCAGGTATTAAAGAGATTATTTTGCCCAGGGGTGCAGCCCTGATTTCAAAAAACTTCCGGAGCATATTAAAGACGGCATCAGGTTCCATTTTGCTAAAAAATATAAGGACGTGTTTAAGGTTGTATTTAATGACCTGTAAGAGGGATTGCTTTTAGAATAATTCTGGAAAGCAATCCCATAATAGTTTTTATCTGATCACAAGTTAGAATTCAATTGCAATTCGTGCAAAAAATTCATTCAAATTGTCATCTGCGCTGCCTCCAGAGGAAAGCTCATATCCACTTTTTCTGTATTCACCTAACAGGCTGCATGCAAAATTATCATTTTCAAAAAGTGTGTAGGTTACTCCCAAGCTGTATCTATAATCCAAATGTTCATCCTGATCACCACTTTGATCATCATCAAAACTTTCATATCTTATTGCCGCAAGCAGGGGGTCCATAATCTGATATCCCAGGGAAACGAACCAGGCGGATTCATTGTACTCTTGATTATCTGTAAAGTGTTTTTCCCTGTTGACAGCATCGATATATTCCCAGTCAAGGATAAAATCGGCAATTTCATAGTGAATCGAGATGCCGGCAGTTGTGTTGCGGTTGCCATCGCCTGGTTCTGAGTCAAAATATGCGGACAGGGTTAAATCTTCAACAGGTGACATGGTAATATTTAAAATATATGATTTTATTTCGTCTTTTGCTGCATACCCTGGAGTATTATCCCTTGTAAAACCGTATCCAGCATCGGAAATTTGATCTATAAGAGCTTCCCCTTTATAGAGGGTTGCTGAAATATCAATTTCAAACGGTTCAAGCCGAATGGCTGACCCCTTTTACCACCGATAAAATAAGCATGAACTCCTTGTTTTTGAATAGTAAAAAAAGCCTCATCCCAGAATATCTTATCATCCGAATCAAGTGCTTCACCCTTTAAAAGGAAATTTGCACTGACATATTCATGGAGAACCGCTTCAAGGCCAAGCTCCACGGTACCGATATCAAGATCGGAGGAAAATTGATTGTTGGTGTTGTCGGAAAGGTCACTGTCACCGGTATAAGCGTAATCAAGTTCAATAGCGCCGGACAGGGTGAACCTGTCTGAGATAACGGGCTGTAATCCTGTTACAATAAAAAACATCATGCTGAGAATACTCAATAAAACTTTTTTTTTCATTTTTTCACCTTTATGAATTTTTAGTAATTAAAATTATTATTGTTCTTTTCCGGAACAATTAAAAAAGCCCAGACAACCTATTCTTTTTGTGGTTGCCTGGGCTCGCGGTTCTAATCTGACCTTTGGCCTCTACTCGTTTGTATTTAAAATTTTAGCTATTGAATTTTATTTGTTGTAACAAAAAAAAATATCAGGTGAATTCCATTTCAAGTTCCGGAAATTTAATCATTATTTCCCTTTTACACCTGGAACATCTGATAATGATGCTATCCTTTTTCTTTTTTGCCAATAATTTCCCACAGCAGCAGCGTATATCATCATTTATAACCCTAAAGCTGCTATCATGGTTTTGATTCAGTGCCTTAATTTTCATATATCTTTGTATTCCTAATTTTATCAATTAAAATTTTCAAACTAAAGATCAGCATCTTTATCTCTAATATTGAATATGGTTCAAAGTATAAAGCTAGATATACCAAACATTTAAATGTGTCAATAAAAAAATAAGTTTATCAGAAGTTTGTTGGGCTGATATTTTATATTTTTTGATTTAAAGACGTGTACTTAAAAGGATAAAGCCTGAACAAGCCGCCAATAAGCCTGCCATGGCTTCAATTTTAGAAGGCAAAGGCGGTTTTCCATTCAATTCATAACTATCTCGTTTTCAGGGATAAACAAGGCCTGGGAGACGGCGGAAAGGCTTGAACTGCGGAGGATCTTTAATCGTTTGTTATACCGATTGCAAAGTTTTTTTACCTTTAGACAGGCATTGTGACTGTTGCAGTTGACCGGACACAGGACCACGTCACACCGCTTGACCTTTGCTTCAAGGTTTGCATTGGCATTTTTCATATATCCATCATGATAATCAAATTCTCCACCCGCGTTTTCAACAATATCTCTGTAAAAAGATTTCATCTTGGTGATGCCGCCAATCATAAATACCCGTTTGGCGCAGAGCTTATATTGAGGGCAGGCTTCTTCAATACAACTGCCTTCGTTGGGGCAATCTATGGATGTACAGGGGGTGAACCCGGTAACCACGGCCTGGAATTGTTTTTTCATCAACTCGTTTTCGCTTCTGGAACTGAACAAGTCAATCTGAAGGGATCTTTTTTCACGTTCCATGATCCTCATTTTTTCTTGTTCAGCTACAAGATCTTGCTCACGGTCTGAAATTTTCTGCTCCAAACAGCGGATGGCGTTTTCCGGTTTTTCCCCGTGATGAAATATATTTTCCAGCTCATTGATCCTTTTCTTTATCTGTAGATTTTCAGCCTGGAGCAAGGATATCTTCTTGGTGTCTGACTTTTTTGCTTCAACAAGTATTTTGAATTTTTCATTTTTAAGGGCTATTTTCTTTTTCTGCTGCGTGAAGTTCTGATTTACTTGTACCAGTTTTTGGCGGACATGGAAAATTTCGGTCATATTGGCATGGGCCTGCATGTGGACTTCTCCGAAAACATCCTGGAGCAGTTCAATGCTGGTGTCTTCATAGGAAATGATGGCATACATCATAGGTCCGACGTTTCCAGTTTCCAAATGTTCTTTCCAAAGGGATCTGATGTCCTGATCCGGCAGGCCGGCCACCCGGATCATCAGTTTTCGGGCCTTGTTGCAGATGAAATTGTTCACCTTAACCGATACATTATTTTCATCATGGAGTTTGGCCATAATCTGCTGGTGATACTCATACGCCTTCATTTTTTTTATATCATAACCGCATTTTTTTAAAATATTTTTATGCTTTTCAATGGACAGCATGGCACCGACAACAGGGCACTTGAAGTGGGTTTCTATTTCCCATATGTTCATGAATCTGGACAGGATGTCTGACATGGCCTTTTCTCCTTTATTTTGATTCTGTCATTTGGTTAACAGCTTTTGAATAAAGTTTGGTTTGACTAACTTTTAGGGGAGTATAAGGAGGGCGATTGGCTTTGTCAATAAAAAAAGTTAGGAGAAGCTTATTTTTATTGTGGTAATCGATTTTTGATTGATTCAATGTCACTATGGGGGCGGCTGCCGATTTTTTTTGACCATATTTTTTCTTCATTAGGTTTATCATTATATGTTTATATTTAAAGATATAGTAAGCCAAACAGTTATTTTAACGATACGACTCATTTTTTTGTTGACATATATAAAAGTTAGGTTTATAAAACTTATTATTTAGCGGGAAACTTAACTAAAAAAATAACTAACTCTTGTGGCAATAACAATTACGCTTCATGTTTTTGTTTATAAATTTTTAAAAGGAGGGCGCATGACTTTGGATGAACTCAAATCAGGCAATGAATGCAGCATTAAAAAACTGTCAGTACGAGACAAGCTGGGACAACGCCTCATGGACATGGGAATTTACCCGGGCCTGAAACTCAAAGTGATCCGGAATGCCCCCCTGGAAGACCCCATGGAAGTGGAAATAGACGGCTATTGTATCAGCCTGCGCCATGATGAGGCCCATTTTATAGAGGTGGAATATAATGAGGACAGATAAACTGCTTGTGGCCCTGGCCGGTCAGCCCAATTGTGGGAAATCAACTGTGTTTAATGCCCTGACCGGTGCCCGGCAGCATGTGGCCAATTACCCAGGTGTAACCGTGGATAAAATGGTTGGGTGGTACCGGTATGGTGACACCCGGGTGGAAGTGGTTGACCTGCCCGGCACTTACAGTCTGACATCCTATTCTCCTGAAGAACGGGTATCCAGGGATTTCATTATCCATGATAACCCCTCTGTGGCAATCAATGTCATGGATGCCAGTAATATCAAGCGCTGCCTGTATCTCACCTTCCAGCTGCTTGAAATGGAAATCCCCGTGGTTTTAAACCTGAACATGATGGATGTGGCTGAAA
>JAFCZY010000319.1 GCA_019314105.1 Deltaproteobacteria bacterium | reverse complement strand
GATTGTCTCTTCAGTCGTAGCTGCCCTTGTAACAACCCTTATGACCGTCACCTTTATCGGTGAAGGCATAAGAGAAGCCTTTGACCCGAAACTTCACACCATTTATGAATAAAAAGGGCTAATAAATTTTTCGTCTGGAAAATCCTTGTCCCAGCACGTTAAAGGTGTTTCCTGTAATTAAGAACGCATCCGGATCAATGGCAAATGCAATTTCTTCAATTCTTTTTATCTGGAAGGTATTAACAACCGTCAAGATGATCTCTTTTTTTCTGCTGCTGTATGCGCCTTCTCCTTTTAAGAAGGTTGCGCCTCGATTCAGTTTTTTCATGATTTCATCTGTAATCTGTCTGGGATTATTTGAGATGATAAAGATCATTTTCCTCTGGTTAAATAAAGTGATGAAATATTCGATGACCTGGGAGGTGATATAACTCATGGCCATGGAGTATAAAATTAGATCTGTATCCAGTGTTCCAAAAGAAAAAAGGAATAAGATAAAAGTAAACCCAAAATTATATGTCCCGATACGAATGCCGAATTTTTGGTTTAAAATGACCGAGATAATGTCATTGCCACCCGCAGATCCCAGGGAACGAAAGATAATACCCGCACCGGCACCAATGATGGTTCCGCCGGCCAGGACTGCCAGTACCAGATCCTTAAAAGGGATTTCAAACTGAATGGCATCTATTGAAATCGTCAAGACAATAGCGCCGTAAAGACTATAGAGTAAAAAGCGCTTGCTGATAAAGAGCCATCCGAGAATAAATACAGGGATATTTAAAATAAAATACCAGATACCCGGTGTGAATAAGTGGGTGTAATAAAAAAGTAGAATCCCAGCTCCGGAAAATCCGCCGGTAATCATACCATTGGGAATGACGATGGCTTTAAGCCCGATACCGATGATAATACTTCCCAGGGTGATTAAAAAAAGATTCCACGGGATTGAATAGGTTATGTTTTGAAATTTCATGGCGCCCTCTCATTTTTTGAAAAACGAACCTAATAATACAAAATTGATATTAAAGCAATATTTTTTTAAAAGCGAATAAAAACAATAAAATTTCAAATTTAATATTTTGACAGGCATTAGATAAAACGGTAAGCTATTTTTTCATTCCATCATTGTCAGGATCGCATTCTTTCTTTAATTTTATGAAGAGTGAGGGTAACATTGAAAAGAAATGATCTCTATTCCAAAGAAGAAAAATTCTTCCAGGATAAAAACAAGATTTATTCTGCTCAGTCTGTAAAACAGATTGTGTACTCAACCGATGTCAGGGATTTTGGCCGGGTCACCAAAAGTGTTCCCTGCCAGGATGCCTGTCCTGCCAAAACCAATATTCCGGGGTATATCAGGGCGATTTTTGAAAAAAGATATGGCAGAGCCTATGAATTAAATCGCAGTGCCAATATCCTGCCCGGTGTTTTAGGTCGTATCTGTTCAAGACCTTGTGAATTCGCCTGTCGTCACGGAGAACCGGACAATGGGGTAAGTGTTGGTATCTGCCATTTAAAGCGTTCCTGTGCAGAGCTGAAACCTGGTTCGCACAGGATTATTGAAGGACTTTATGCGCCGACCCAAAAAAAAGTCGCCGTCATTGGCTCCGGCCCGGCTGGATTGGCAGCCGCCCACGATCTTTCCATTTTAGGACATAAAGTTGTGATTTTCGAGGAGTTGGAAAAACCGGGTGGTATGCTGATGTATGGTATACCTGAGTTCAGGTTGCCGAGAGACCTCTTGATGCTTGAAATTAAAAATATCCTCAGACTGGGAATCCAATTGAAAACAAACAAGGCCATTGGCGTTGATATTTCCCTGGATCAGCTTAAGAACGAATATGATGCTGTGGTTGTGGCAACCGGATGTGTCAGACCGAGAAAATTTAATATTGTGGGTGAAGATCTTGAAAATATTTACAATGGTCTTGATTTTATGAAAGCAGTCAATGAGGGGCAAAAGCCCCTTGTCGGTGACAAAGTGATCGTGATCGGCGCCGGGTTTACAGCAGTTGACTGTGCAAGATCGGCCATAAGACTTGGTGCGGTGGATGTCAGCATTAATATCCGTAAAACCATTGAATATATGCGGATTGATGAGACTGAAAAATATGAAGCGCAATTGGAAGGAATTAAGACGGTTAGTCTTCTCCAGCCATCAAAAATTATCGGAAACGGCAATAAAGTCACTGCGGTTGAATTTCAGCGAACCCGAATGGAAAAAACCGCTACGCCACCATATCGAGTGTCCATTCCCATAGAGAATTCGCAATTTTTAGTTCCGGCTGATTCTGTCATTGCAGCAATAGGTCAAACCCCTGATAAGACTGTCGTATCAAAAGATCTTGATGGATTGGATGGCGTCTTTGCAGCAGGGGATTTTGCGACAGGGTCTTCTGATGTCATTTCAGCCATTGCCAGCGGAAGGGAATGTGCAAAAAATATTGATGAATATTTGATTGGTGAAAAAAGAAAACAGACCGTGGTCAGACTTGAAAACCATGAAACAACTGACAGACAAAGATCGTATGATTTTATTGGCAAGGTTGAGATGAATACCATTGATATGGAAAAAAGACTTTCCAAGGCAACCAATGAAGTGGAAACAGGGTACAATGACGATCAGATCCATGAAGAGGCCAAAAGGTGCTATCTGTGTAACCTGGAATACGAGATTGATCCTCTGATCTGTATTTATTGTTCAGCCTGTATTGATGTGGCACCCAAAGATTGTATTAAAATGATTGAAAGTGTTCCCGTCAATCCGGATGGAACCTATGGAAAATATGAAGAAACAGACGATTGGAACAAGGTCGTATCTATCGCCATTGATACTGCCAAATGTATCCGGTGTGGGCAATGTCTGGCCGTCTGTCCCATGGATTGTATCAGTGTGACAAAAACGGAACTCATAGAAATTGATACT
>JAFCZY010000318.1 GCA_019314105.1 Deltaproteobacteria bacterium | reverse complement strand
CACTATCCAATAATTGGACTCAATCAATTTAATAACCTTTGGGAATATACCATGAACCCGTTCTATCTGGTTAAAAATTTTAAAATCCGATATAAACTGCTGGTTATCTATTCTTTTACCTTTTTTGTAATCATGAGCCTTTCAAGCCTGATCATTTATTCCATTGTCAAACAGAATGTTGAAAAAAATATTGAAAATGAACTTCAAAATTCGACTGCTGCCATATTGAATAATGTAAAAACCGCTGTATCCGTATCCATAAAAAATCATCTGCGGACAATAGCTGAAAAAAATTATGAAATTATTCAGCATCTTTATAATCTACAGGCAGATAGGAAAATCACTCTTGAAGAAGCCAAGGCACGGGCTACAGATATTATTCTTTCCCAGAAAATCGGAAAAACAGGTTATATCTGCATCATAGATGGCACAGGAAGGATAATCAAACACCCTAAAAAACTTTTGGAGGGGTTGGATATTTCCGATCATAAATTTATACAGGAAATGATTGCCAAAAAGAACGGGTATATTGAATATTATTGGAAAAATCCGGATGATTTAATGCCAAGACCCAAGGCGCTTTACCTGAGTTATTTTAAACCCTGGGATTGGATGATCACGGTATCCTCCTACCGAAAAGAATTCAGAAAGCTTGTCAATATCAATGATTTTAAAGAAAACATTCTAAGTTTAAAATTTGGGGAAACCGGGTATTCCTATATCATGGATACCAACGGAAATATGATTATTCATCCTGAACTGTCCGGGATCAATGTATTTTCCGACCAGGACTTTTCCAGTCGGTTTTTTAAAAAAATGCTGGAAAAAAAGAATGGCAAAATGATTTATCCATGGAAAGATCCCAGAGATGAACGATTCAGAAAAAGACTGGTCCTCTTTAATTATATTCCGGAATATGAATGGATTGTGGCCTCGTCCAGTTATCTGGATGAATTTTTCTCTCCTTTGACTACCATTAAAACCTTTATCATTATGATAGGCATTGCCGCATTGATTGTTTTTATTCCCATCACCTTTCTCTTAAGTTCCACTATCACAAATCCCTTGCGGGAGCTGATGAACCGGTTTAATGAAGATATTATCGATGGATTTTCCAATCGCCTGGTTAAAATGGAGTCCCATGATGAAGTGGGGCAGCTCACATTTTACTATAATTCCTTTATGGATAAACTTGAAACCCATAACAAGGCTCTTGAAGACCAGATTTCAGAGCGAAAGCTGGCTCAGGAAGCCTTGCAGGAGAGCGAAGAAAAATATTGGTCTGTTATGGAAGCAACGCCTGATCCCATTGTCGTTTATGATATGAAAGGAAATGTTACCTATATGAATCCTGCCTTTACAAGGGTGTTTGGATATACGCTGGAAGACAGCATAGGGGGGAAAATGGATCATTTTGTTCCCCCAGGACACTGGGAAGAAACCATGAAAGGCATCGGAACAATCCTACAAGGGAAAGTGCTGCCGAGAACCGAAACCCAAAGGATATCGAAGGATGGCAGGCTCATTGATGTGACCACACGAGGATCGGTTTACCGGAATAAAGATGGAAAGCCCGTGGGATCAGTAATTACGCACAGAAATGTATCAGACGTCAAACGCCTTGAAAAGGCTATCATAGAAATAGGAGAAAAAGAGCGGCAAAAAATAGGGAATGATCTGCACGATGATCTTTGTCCCCACTTAATCGGGATTGAAGGGTTAACCAAGGTATTGAAACGAAAAGTTGAAGGCCACTCTGAAGAAGCAGGGCAGTTGTCGGATAAAATAACGGATTTAATAAAGGAAGCCACTTATAAAACACGCTGCCTGGCACGCGGACTTTGCCCGATTTATTTTAACAATGGCCTTGAAGCGTCATTGCAGGAGCTTGTGACCAATACCCGGATCATGCACCGAATGGACTGTAGTCTTGACTGCAGGGAAAAAATCCCTGTAGGAAATACCGTGGCAACCATCAACCTGTACCATATTGCTCAGGAAGCCGTTCAGAATGCCATTCGCCACGGGAAGGCAGACAAAATTGAGATCATAATAAGAATACAGAAAAACTTATTTTTTCTCAGTGTGAAGGACAACGGGGTTGGGATGGACTCTTCAAAGGAAACAAACGGCATGGGCTTGCGAATCATGAATTACAGGGCCAAACTTATCGGCGCCTCTTTGCTAATCAATTCTGATGACACCTCCTCAGGTACCCAGGTAACGCTGGCTTTACCGTTAAAGGCCTTTACCTGATCCATTGAGATTTTGCTTAATATTCATCATGGTTTAACCATTGCGTGAACGGTTTAAAAGTGCTATTTTCAGCCAACTTTGAAATATGATTAAGATGATTTATGCCAAATAAAAAGAAAATACTGCTGGTTGAAGATCATCCCATTTTCAGACTGGGGCTTGCCGAACTGATCAATCAGGAAGATGACTTTATTGCTTTTGGCGATTCAAAAGATGTGGATCCTGCCATTAAGGAAATAGAGACCTTAAAACCTGATCTCATTATTGCAGATATCACATTAAAAAAATCTGACGGCATTGACCTTGTAAAATATGTCAAAAAATATCACAAAAATATTCCTGTTCTGGTGTTATCCATGCATGACGAATACTTATATGCTGAACGGGCACTGCATGCCGGTGCCAAAGGGTATATCATGAAACAGGAAGCCATGGAGTCTGTGGTCACAGCCATTCACCATGTTCTTGAAGGGAAAATCTATCTCAATGAAAAAGTGAAAGAACATATTCTTTCCAATATTTCCGGCACCCCGGAAACCAAAAAGAAAACACCCGTTGACCGATTGACAGACAGAGAATTGCAGGTCTTTAAAATGATTGGCAGGGGCTTTTCTTCCAGAGATATTGCAGAAAGACTTTTTTTAAGCATTAAAACCATAGGCACCTATCGAGAAA
>JAFCZY010000317.1 GCA_019314105.1 Deltaproteobacteria bacterium | reverse complement strand
TTTCGCAGGAACAGTCAGGACAACTTTCTTAGCACCAGCTTTGAGGTGGTCGCCATAGCCGCCCTTTGGTGACTCTTTTGTGCGGAAGATACCTGTTGCTTCAACTACGATATCAACACCCATAGCAGCCCAAGGCAGATTCGCCGGATTTCTCTCAGCCAGGATCTTAATGCTTTTGCCGTCAATAACGATCTCACCGTCTTTAGCTTCTACGCTTCATTGATTGCTACCAGCTCTAAATCGCCTTTTCTCTGCAGAATAATTCTCGTCACTGCCCGACCGATTCGGCCGAACCCATTGATTGCAACTTTTGTCGCCATCTTAGTCTCCTTTGTTTTAGTACTAATATTAAGGTTTTTATTGATTTTTTACATAAAACTACTTAAGAGCAGATACTTTATTTACACAAGCCCTTTTTGTCAAGCATTTATTACAAAACACAAAGCTAAACCCAAATATTGTTACTTTTCACCAAAATATTGAAAAAACCACCCATTTAAAACCCCAAAAAAACCAATCTCCCCCCTGCCTGCTCAAAATTTACAATTATCTCTCTTTTCCATAATCAATATTTGACTATCCGCTTTTAATACCCCATAATACCCACATGGAAGATTCACCAACAAAACCGCCGAAGCAAAAAAGAGATAAACATGTCATTTTTTAAGCAGGATCATGTTGATAAGATTAAATCTGAGTTTACATTAATAAACTCACGATACGTAGATATTAAAATTAAACTTTGGGAATTGCATAACAGACTGAAAACAGAAAAAGCTAAGGAATATTTGAGCCATGGAGTTATGCGCAGACTAGGCATTATGATGCGTTCTATAAAGAATGTTTTCACAATCTTTCCAATAGAAAGAAATACACTATTAAGTACGAGTGAATTAAGTGATGTTGATATTAATTTACACGCCTTTATTGTAAATATTTTTGGGCTTTTGGATAATTTGGCTTGGGTATGGATCCATGAAAAACAATTAGCCAACGAAATCCATCAAATGAACGTTGGCTTATATAAGACAAAAACACAAAAACACCTAACAGAAGAATTTTGTCGATATCTCAATTCTGATCGCATGAAAAAATGGTATAATGAATATCTTAGAAACTACCGCGACACCTTGTCACATCGAATTCCTCTTTATGTGCTTCCCAAGGCATTAACTCCTAAACAAGTATCACAAGTAAAGCAAATCGAGAATAAAATTGCCGATTGCTACAAGTTGCGTAATTGGGACATGGTAGAAAAACTTCGTGAAGAATCGGATAGAATCGGAGATGTCTGTTTTCTTGTCAGCCACGCTTCTTCTGAGAATTTCCCTATTATTTTACATGCTCAGCTTATCGCCGATTTCAATACTATTGAAGAAATAGTAAAAAAATATTGTGAGATGTTCTTAGAATAATCATACCAACGAAAACTTGTTATATAAAAAACCAAGTAGTAATTCCGATGAGACACAACGAACCGCACAAGCTCCCTCGCAGTTGCAATTACCAAGGCCAAACACAAAATAAAATCCCCCAAATGACAAAACAAACAAGTGCTTTAGGCCATTTATTCATAAACTTAACTTTATATACTCTTTGTAAATTTTTGTTTCTTTCTCACCATCACTGCACCGAGGCCGAGCAGGAAAAGTGTGGCGGGTTCGGGTGTAAGAAGAAACGCATGAAAGTCTCCATCCGGATTAAAACCCTCGCCAACAATCCAGCCGTTGTCGTTTATACAATTAGCCCTCGTAAGATCCCAACCAAGAGAAGGGCTTATAAGAGTATTTATGTTAATGTAATTTTCGCCATCATATAGAACGCCGCCACCTACCGCTTGTCCAGCATTATTAATGGCATCAAAAAGGTTATGACCAGTTACCACACCGTTCTCCCAAATACCCAAAAAGGTGCCAACAATTTGTCCGGAATTGTTAATGTCGAAAGCCAGACGCTCCTCAGGAACATTCAAAATAGATATTATGCCGTCAATATAGGAAAAAGATTGCCTCACACGAGGAAGATCAGGTGACCTGAGATAGCCAGTTACATCACCATTGTCATT
The DNA here is from genome assembly GCA_019314105.1 of Deltaproteobacteria bacterium. Taxonomy (GTDB): domain Bacteria; phylum Desulfobacterota; class Desulfobacteria; order Desulfobacterales; family Desulfobacteraceae; genus Desulfobacula. Next base: position 3,818 of record JAFCZY010000317.1, on the reverse strand, counting down.
GATGGCCTCAGCATACCAACTCCAACTCTCATAACCTGTGGGCTTAGGTAATGCCATTGTCACACCATTGTCGTAGATAAGGCCATTCTGACAAAGTATCTGCCCGGATTGATTAATATCACGTCCTTCCGATGCACCACCAATAAAAGTCATCGAACCATTTTCATAAATAAAAGCGTGTGCAACACCGCTGATTTCGGACTGTCCAACAATTATAGCCTGGTCATTGATAGCATATGCTCGTGTAGCACTACCTCCCAAATTTATCACAACGCCGTCATCATACAAAAAAGAACTATAATTTCCGCCGGAATGACCAAGGATAGTAATTTGTCCGAAATTATTAATCGAAGTTACGGAGAAACCATCACTAAAACCGAAATTACCCAAGTCGATAATTTCATACTGGACTGCTTTACATAGGTTTGCAGCAGTCAAAAGAATAACCGCCATTACCACCACAAAAATCGATTTACTTCTCATTACTCTCTCCTTAAAAATTAATTATCGAAATGCCTCTGATTACCGCAAATAGACTCTGGAGAAATATGAGAATGGAATGCCTCTTCGTTTCTCGTTCTCTCCTATTCCACGAATCAAAGCTGCAAAACTGGAGTCATTATACCACTAACCATATAAAAAACAAGAAAAAAAATTAACTAATTAAGTTTTTATTTCCATGACAATTGCCTGTCGAAGCAGGTCGCAGTCGCAATTACCAAGGCCGAATACAAAATAAATCCTCAAACTCTGCATCAATACTCTTAAAATCCCTGCCGAAAACCAAAAATTCACCCGAAATTCACCAAAAAAAACAAAAAATCCCCGTTTAAAACCCAAAAACCCACAAAACCCCGTTTTACCCCCTGTTATTTTTGGTCAAAAACCGTTATTTCCTGTCATTTCCTGTCATTTCCTGTTATTTCTCTGAAAAAACTGTAAAAAACCGTAAAAAACCAAAAAAAAACCCCCGAAAAAAAATTTTCGATTTCCGGCAAGAAAGGCAAATCCGCTTTATTTGAAGATAATGCGGGTTTTGTCTGACGCAGACCGGAAACGAAAAGATTCGCTTGCCTGCCAAAATGAATTGTTAGAAATGCCCTTCAATTTTGAAAATCGATTTTGCCGAATCCACCCAAAAACACCAAAAAATCTACCAAAATGACTTGCTAAAACCCTCACCACCAGATTTTTAAGTGCCGATTTTACGCAAATGCGTAAAAATCCCCGCAAAATATTAAAAATCATCTGAAAAAAACAACAAATTAAAAAGTATTTGCAAAAGTACCTCGGCTATGATAAAATCGCTGTTTTCGGGGCCATAGCTCAGCTGGGAGAGCGCTTGCATGGCATGCAAGAGGTCGTGAGTTCGAATCTCATTGGCTCCATTCGTAAGTCCTTGAAAAATAAGGACTTATTTTTATTGAAATATATTCGAAATTGCAGTAGTAAAGTGGGTAATAAACCAAGTCCGAATTGAAGGACTGTAGTGATCAGGCAAAACTCTTTGCTGAAGCACTGGTATACCTGAAATGGAGAACAGTAGTGAGCAAAAAATTGTATGTTGGAAATTTAGGACCTGGCGCAGATAAGGAAAGTTTGGACGCTTTGTTTTCAGTATTTGGAAAGGTGGAAAAAACTTATATAATCATTGACCGTCAGACGGGCAAAAGCAAAGGTTTCGGTTTTGTCGAGATGAGCAATGACACCCAGGCCCAGGCAGCAATAGCCGCCCTGGATGGAAAACAGTGTGATGGTTACACGGTCAAGGTTAACGAAGCCAAAAGCCAGGGTTAGCTTTTTGCCGAAAGTGTTCTTTTATACTGATCCCAATTGAATTTTTTCGTTTATCCGCGGGCATTCCGATACATCGGGATTATAACTTTCCTGGCGGACATTTGCTACCCTTAAGGGTATAACTTAAAAATAACAAGTTACGGATTTATTCGCGGACGTTTACTGCCCTTTAAGGGTATCTTTTTCGATGTCTATCACAGACGGTTTGCTCAGGGTGGTTTTTACTATCGCAGCTGCTTTCAAATCATACTGAATTTCATCGACAAATACGCCATTAAGCATACAACTGTGATCTTCACTGCCGCGAGCGGTAATTACCGAAAGAGCGGAATCATAAAACATTTCATTAGCAATGATCTGATTTTTACTATCCTCATAGGTAATCCCCCTTCCCGCATGAATAGTCGATATCTGTGTTTGCCCAGCCCCGGTCTGAACAAGATTAACCTGCAGCGAACCAGCAGTTGAACGAATTTGCGAATCAGCTTCATCTTTACCAGCGGGAAAATAATCTATCAAGAGCCTTTTATCAATCCCTTCAGCAATAATCTTATTTGCGTTGATATAATACTGCAATTCATCGAAATCCCGCATGAAGACATAACAAGGTCTGCTAAGGCTGTAACCGGCAGATGTATCTTCACTCTCAGAAGCTTTGACACGGGAATTATCGACAATTACCATCCCAGGCCCCGTAGCGAAAATCGTTTTTTTGACATCGTCATAATCCACTCGGCTGCATTTGATCTTGGAAAAACCCAAAGTCATATTATCAGATATTTCCACCACGGTTATCTGAACTATCCCGCCTACAGCTGTGATATGCTCGATCCCGGAAAATTCAGCTTTGGAATCCGATTTCGGCAGTGTCACGATAAGCTTTCGGGAAGAAAGAATATGCTTCTTTTGAATATCCTTGTTATAGCGGATCATCGTGCAGATACAATCGCCTTCAAAGACTATATTATTGGTTTCCGGCAGAAAGCTTGCACTCTTCTCCGCGTTTATTTTAACCGGAATCGGCTCAGCAGAAGCATCCGCACCTTCAACATAAAAGACCAACTCCAAAGGCCCAAGAGCTGTCATATTTTCAATAGTCGACGCCTGCTGGTCACTGGAAAGGTTTGCAATTATCTTAGGCGAACTGAGGGTATAGTTCTTGAGCTGACCCGTAAGACTTGACAACATTGTGCAACGGCAGTCACCTTCGAAAACAACCTGATTCTTAGCAGTAAAAAAGTTTACGCTTTTCTGCGCTGTCATCCTTATCGGAAAAGCCAGCTTATTTTCAGAATTATCATCCGGATAAAAGGTCAACTCAGATGCGCCATCAGAGACAATTGTTTCATTTGCAAGATTGTAATCGATTCGGTTAGTAATAAAAGTCGTCTTGCCGCTCTTATTATCAGCATCCATATCAGCCGACGGACTGGAAATAAGTGTCACTACCCCACCCGAAGCGGCAACGTTTTCGATGCCGGAAGCAGAATTGGGATCATCAGCAAGAGAAACAGCAATTCGAGGCGAAGAAAGGGTGTAATATCTGCGGTTATTGGGGTCTTTGCCTGACATGTTGCACAGGCAATCGCCTTCAAAGATTATCTTGTTGTGATCCATTAGAAAAACAGTTTGCTTTTTAGCGGTTATAGTGACAGGACTATCTTCGGCATTGCTGTCTGACCCGACTTGAGGATAAAAAGTAAGCTCAGTAGCACCGGGAGCAATTATCGCATTGCTGTCAGCGATATAATCTATCCTATCAGCAACAAATACACTGGGTTTAGGAAACGGGTGATCTTTGGACAGACCTTGAGCCTGGCTTATCAATCTTACATTACCGCCCAAAGCGGACATTTGCTTTACAACCATCTGATTAGTTCCAGCAACTTTTTCCCCCGCCAACTGTACCGCGATTCTTTCAGCTTTTAGAGTATTGATTTGTTTTACTCCGGATTGAAGACGAACCATTTGACAGAGACAATCGCCTTCGAAAAACATCTGGTTGGTATCGGGCTGATATA
>JAFCZY010000316.1 GCA_019314105.1 Deltaproteobacteria bacterium | reverse complement strand
TCAGACCTTGCAGCCGCAGAAGGTAGAATGGAAAGTATAATGGATCATCTATCCAGACAAAAAGATTATTCCGTGATCAAACCGGCAGCGGCTAAAATTGAAGATATTTTGCGGGTTCACGCAGAAGAACATGTGAACCGCATCAAACAGGATGAAAAACTCTTTCGCATGGCGCTTCTGTCAGCCGGCGGGGCCATAACTGCTGCCCAAATTACTTTTGACGGAGACCCCGCATTCGCATGCATACGGCCTCCGGGGCATCACGCCTCCAGCGCATCATCCTGGGGGTTCTGCTATTTCAACAATATTGGGGTCTCTCTTTTAAAACTCAGATCGGAAGGCAAGATAAAGAGCGCATTCGTTCTGGATTTCGATATCCACACGGGAGACGGAAATAAGGACGTGCTGTCTGAATATCCGGAAATCAGCGTCTTTAATCCATTCTCAGGTGATAGAAAAGCCTATCTTGCGGAGATTGAAGAATTTTTAGCCGGAACCAATGAGATTGACATCATCGCTGCCTCGGCCGGCTTTGATGCCTATGAAAAAGATTTTGGGAAAAAACTCAAAACATTTGATTTCTATCTCATCGGCCGGCTGCTTAAAAAGTTTTCCAAAAAATTATGTAATGGTCGAAGATTCGCAGTACTTGAAGGGGGTTATTATTTACAGGATCTGGGTGAAAATGTGCTGGCCTTTTGCCAGGGCTTTGAAGAATCGGAAAATAAGTGAATGAAAGAAAAATTGAATATCAAGATGGAAAACATAAAACAAGGGGATTCAAGTTACTGCTGGGTAAACATTGAGCTTGGAAGCGCCCGGGTCGGCAAGGTCAGGATAAAAAAGATTTACAGCCAGCTTATAATTAAAAACATCAATATTTTTTCTGAATTTGAAAACCGCGGTTATGCAAGACAGACGGTAGATTTATTCAAAGAAACAGCCAGAGAAATTATTGCAGACAGAGTAAGAGACACCGCAAAAGGTTTCTGGGAGAAGATGGGATTTTTCGACGCTGGAGATGGAAATTTCAGGTGGGTGCACAAAGCACGCTGAAGACTATTCGACCAAACAGTGGGGTGAATAATGGGTGAGAAACTTAAGTTGGATAGACAACGATGACAGCTGAACTGAGTGATGTTGATTTTGGGAAGATAAGCCGCTTTGTTCATGAAATATACGGAATTAATCTTCACGCCGGCAAGAAGGAACTGGTGAAGGCTCGCCTGGGCAAGCGTTTGAGAGATGGGAATTTCAGGTCTTTTGCCGAGTATTTTAGATTTGTCAAATCAAAGAAGGGGGCAGCCGAACTGATAAGAATGATTGATTCCCTTTCAACGAATCTTACCAGTTTTTTCCGGGAGGAAACCCATTTCCATAAGCTCCGCAAAATTATACCCGAAATGGCAGGGTCATCTTCCCGCTATGGACGCATGCCGGGCAGTTTCAGAATATGGTGTGCCGGGTGTTCAACGGGTGAGGAAGCCTATACCCTGGCTATAACATTAAGAGAAGCGTTAAACGGCCAAAATATTGATCCGCAAATACTGGCGACGGATATCTCTACAAAAGTACTTAAAACCGCTATGGCCGGTATTTATCAGAGTGAGCGTGTCAAGAGCATTTCCAATCCTTTGCTTAAAAAATATTTTCAAATCGGCCAGGGAGAATGGGAGGAATATTATCGGGTGAAAAAGGAGCTTAAAGATATTATAAAATTCACGAGATTCAATCTTATGGAAAATCCTAATTTCAATAATCCCTTTGATTGTATTTTCTGTAGAAATGTTATGATTTATTTTGATAAAGAAACTCAGAAAAAGTTAATTGGCAGATTTTATAATTTACTGAAAAAAGACGGGTGGTTGTTTATCGGACATTCCGAAAGCTTGACAGGCATGACGCATCGGTTTAAGTATGTTGAGCCGAGTGTTTACCGCAAATGACGGTACCCTAAACAACCTGAATGGATATAACTTTATGAGCCGGATTATAGTAGGAATTTCAGATTTTAAGATAAGTGGAAACGTTGAGGATATGTTGATTACGTATGCTCTGGGTTCATGTATCGCTGTTGCTGTCTATGATCCTAAGGTAAGGGTGGGAGGGCTTTTGCATTTTATGCTTCCAAACTCAAAGCTTGATTTGAATAGAGCCAAAGCAGCCCCTGCAATGTTTGCAGATACCGGCATACCTCTTTTGTTCAAATCGTGTTACGGGATGGGAGCGCAAAAAAAGCATATGATTGTAAAAATTGCGGGTGGGGCCAGCATCCTGGATAATTCAAACTACTTTAGGAGCGGTCAGAAAAACATAACTGCCTTGAGAAAAATATTCTGGAAAAACAATGTGTTAATAGATGGCGAGGACACCGGCGGAGATAAAAATCGAACTATTTCCCTCGATATTTCTACCGGCAAAGTTATTGTTAAGAACCCCGGCAAGATTTTGCTGGAATTGTAAAGGAGGATATCATGTCTTTCAATGTATTGATAGTGGATGATTCAAACACAATGCGGGCTGTTATAAAGAAGGTTATTTCAATTTCAGGTTTTAAAATGGATCAATGCATTGAAGCCGGGAATGGAAAAAAAGCGCTGGATGTGCTGACAGACAATTGGGTGGATGTGATTATATCAGATATAAATATGCCGGAAATGAATGGGTTTGAATTATTAAAAAAGTTGAAAGAAGATGATCTTCTTAAAAATATTCCCGTCATACTTATCAGCACGGAAAGCAGCGATGAACGGATGCAGGATGCATTCGATATGGGAGCAAAGGGATTTATCAAAAAACCGTTTACGCCTGAAGCAGTTAAAAAAATTCTTTATGAGGTCATAGGAGTAAGTGATGAAGGAGAATATGAAGGAGATAGAGGAGACGATGAGGCTTTCGATTTTTGAAGTTTTTGAAAAGATGTTTTATATCTTTC
>JAFCZY010000315.1 GCA_019314105.1 Deltaproteobacteria bacterium | reverse complement strand
TGTGGAATTGTCATTTCTTTTTTTTTTTTTTTTAACAAAGAAAGGCAATATGAATCGTGATTTTGAGCAAGGTAATTTCAGGTAATTTTTTTTAAATTGTAAATAAACCAGCACCGCTGACATAATGAAATCATTTTTTGTTTTGCACTTGAAAAGAAGTCCTTCTTTGTGACATATTAACGTCGCATTTACCAGATCCGATTTTTTAATAATGAGGTTATTTCAAGGAGATGTCCATGGATTTTTTTGATTTTAAGTTCATTGCAAATACCCAGCTATATTTCGGTGCAGGTAATTTTAAGTTACTTCCCAAACTGATGAATAGTTTTGGAGAGAATCTGCTATTGATATCTGGTGGTGAATCATTTAAAAAAAGCAGTCACTATAAATACCTTTTAAATATTCTGAAAAAAAATTTAACCAAGATATATTTTTCATCCATCCAAGCAGAACCATCACCAAACCGAGTGGATGAAATAGTTCGGATATATCAGAAAAAAAACATTCATGTTGTTATTTCCATTGGCGGTGGCAGCGTGATTGATGCCGGAAAGGCAGTTTCAGCCATGTTGAGCCAAAAAGAATCGGTTTCAGCGTATCTGGAAGATGTTGGAAGCCAAGCCCATGACGGCAAAAAAATTCCGTTCATTGCAGTGCCTACCACGGCTGGAACAGGAAGTGAGGCAACCCAAAATGCTGTACTTAGTCAAGTGGGCGAAAACGGGTTCAAAAAATCGCTTCGCCATGAAAAATTTGTTCCTGATATTGCTGTGGTTGATCCGGAATTGACTCTGTCCTGCCCCGGGGGAATAACCGCTGCCTGCGGCATGGATGCGTTAACCCAGCTAATAGAGTCCTATGCCTCCCCTAATGCCTCCCCAATGACGGATTCATTGGCGCTGGGCGGCTTACGCGCCATGGGAGACTCCATTTTAACATCTGCGATCACGGATTCCACTGATATGGAGGCCCGCACCAGAATCTGTTATGGATCCTATATTTCCGGTCTGACCCTGGCCAACGCAGGGCTGGGAGTCGTCCATGGATTTGCCGCAGTTATTGGCGGATGCTTTCCCATCCCCCATGGTGTTATTTGCGGGACATTACTTGCACAGGTCATCCAAAAAAATATTGAAACATTGATTCGCTTAGAACCCAAAGGTAATTCACTTTTGAAATACGCCAATGTGGGAAAATTACTTGGGAAAACAAAAAAAAATGATCTCATAGAAAATGCCAGAGCTCTTTCAGCTCTCCTGATGGAATGGACTGAAATTTTGAAAATTCCACTGCTGGGTTACTTTGGAATCACTAAGGATGATATCGATAAAATCGTATCTGCCACGGCTCAGAAGAATAATCCTGTAACATTAACAAAAGATGATTTGAAAGATATTTTAAAAAACAGAATTTGAAGATTTATTTAAAATATTTAGTAAAGAGAAACCACAGGGAGAGACACTTAATTACGATAAACTCCTCCAGGCCTGGAAAGAAGGAAGAGTTAAATAAGAGAAGTCAATTTTAATTAAGTATACAAAAACAGGTATTTGATGGAGAAAGAGCTCTCTGTCAAATACCTGTTTTAAATTTTTTAGATATGGTTTACCCATTAGTTAAGCATCAGGTTGCCACCATAAAAATTACACCCAGTCAAAAGATCTTTTAATGGCTTTTCCCCATTTGGAATACAGATGGTCGCGATTTTTTTTAGACATGGAGGGACGCCATCTTTTACCCTCTGACCAGTTTGCCTTCAAATCCTGGGTACTATTCCAGAATCCTGTGGCAAGCCCTGCAGCATATGCAGCACCCAATGCAGTTGTTTCGATTACCGATGGGCGTATAATCGGCACATTTAGAATATCGGACTGAAACTGCATGAGCAATTCGTTTAGAACCATTCCACCGTCAACTTTGAGCAGGCTAAGGTCTACTCCTGAATCTTTCTTCATTGCAGTGGTGATATCACGGGTCTGATAGGCGTTTGCCTCAAGAACGGCTCTTGCCAGATGGCCTTTATTTGCAAATCTTGTTAGCCCCGCAATAATGCCTCTTGCGTCGGATCGCCAGTATGGGGCGAACAGCCCGGAAAATGCAGGTACAAAATAAACATCACCATTATCCTCCACTGTTTTTGCCAGATCTTCAATTTGAGCAGCAGATTTAATAATCCCCAGGTTATCCCGCATCCATTGTACCAGAGCTCCGGCAATAGCAATGGAGCCTTCCAGGCAGTACACGACTTTTTCAGTGTTGATCTGATATCCGACAGTAGTTAAAAGACCGTGCTGTGAGAGAATGGGGGTATTCCCTGTATTCATCAGCAGAAAGCAACCCGTACCATACGTATTTTTAGCCTCTCCTTTGGAAAAACAGGTTTGACCGAAAAGTGCCGCCTGTTGATCCCCCAGCGCACCGCAAATAGATATTTTACCCCCGAAAGGTCCGTTTTCTTTTGTTGTTCCCCAAGTGTTACTGTCTATGGAAGGCTTTATATCCGGTAGTATGGATATGGGGATACCCAGCACATCTAAAAGGTCTTTATCCCATTTAAGAGAGTTGATATTCATCATCATGGTTCGGCTGGCATTGGTTACATCGGTAATATGTGACCCTTTTTCCGGTCCTCCGGTCAGCCACCAGATAATCCAGGTTTCGATTGTTCCGAACAGAACATCGTCTGATAAGACATCTTTTTTTGCATCTGGTATATTGTCAAATACCCATTTTGCTTTTGGGCCTGAAAAATAGGTTGCTACGGGCAGGCCTGTTTTTTCAGTGAAGAATGCCTCTCCGGTCTCTGTTGCAAGATTTTTACAGATATCATCTGTTCTTGTACATTGCCATACAATCGCATTATAATATGGCTTTCCTGTTTTTCGGTTCCAGACGACACAGGTTTCTCTTTGATTGGTTATGCCAATCGAATCAAT
>JAFCZY010000314.1 GCA_019314105.1 Deltaproteobacteria bacterium | reverse complement strand
AACTATCAAGCTTGTCATTGGAAAGTAAAAAAGCGTCATGCCCCCACTGAGCATCAATTTCACAAAAGCTGACATCCAGGTTGTTTTTTTTCATGGCTTTGACCATTTCTTTTGATTGATAGGTAGGATAGAGCCAATCAGAGGTATAAGAGACGACCAAAAATTTTGATTTACATTTTTAAAAAGCCTTAACAAGAGACCCTGAACCATATTGCCGTGCCAGATCAAAATAATCTGCCGCCTTGGTAATATATAAAAAAGAATTGGCATCAAAGCGTTCGATAAATTTTTTGCCCTGGTGTTGAAGATAGCTTTCCACCTGAAATTCAGCACCGAATTCAAAACTTAAGGCAGATCTATTTTGAAGCTTCCGACCAAATTTTTTGCGCATGGATTCGTCAGAAAGATACGTGATATGGCCAATCATTCTGGCGATGGCAAGCCCCATATCCGGCTTTTTCCCCGAATAATAATGTCCCTCATTCCAGTTGGGATCAGCCATAATGGCCTGCCGTGCCACCTCGTTAAAGGCAATGGCAAGGGCTGAATGTCGTGTGGTGGTTGCAAGGGGAATAGCGGATCTAACCATGCCTGGATACCGGACGATCCATTCAAGCGCCTGCATGCCCCCGATTGATCCACCGATCACCGATAAAAGGGATTTAATCCCAAGATAATCCATCAAAGCCTTTTGCGCTTCAACCATGTCGCCAATGGTGATGAGAGGGAAATCTGTCCCATATGCTTTGCCGGTTTCAAGATTTATAGATGAGGGACCCATTGATCCGGCGCAAGACCCGATAATATTGGAACAGATCACAAAATACTTGTCCGTATCTATCCCTTTTCCAGGGCCTACCATGATATCCCACCAGCCCGGTTTGGGCTCTTTGGGATCATAATACCCTGCCATGTGGGAATCTCCTGAAAGCGCATGAAAAACAAGAATAACATTGCTTTTGTCCTGGTTCAAAAACCCACAGGTTTCATAGGCAAGGGTCACAGGACCAATACCGGCACCGCCTTCAAGATTCAGCTTGTCAGGCGGTGCCGCAAAGCTAAAGAATTGTTTTTCAACAATGCCTATAGTTGCGCCGGTCTGATTTTGGTCGATATACTCACTCATGCGTCAAACAGCCTCCAGCGCCTGTGCCAGATCATTGCAAATATCCTCAGCATGTTCCACGCCAATGGACAATCGCAGCAGTTGAGGATCGGCAAGTTTATTTTTCAGATCTTCGGGAAAAGAGATATACTGGGATGAATAGGGATGAATAATTAAGGTTTTGCAGTCCCCGAGATTGGCCAGGTTTAAGATCATATCAAGATTATCAATAAATCTGAAACAGGCGTCCTGGTCCTTTAATCCGAAAGTCAGCATGGCTCCGAATCCCTTGTTATTAAACTGAGTTTTGGCGATTTCATGGCAGTTGTGATCTTCAAAGCCGGGGAAATTAATCCATTCGATCTTTGGCTGTTCTTTTAGAAAATTGGCAACCTTAACTGCATTATCCATATGGCGTTCCATGCGAAGGCCCAATGTGTTTAATCCAATGGCGGTAAGAAAAGAATGAAACGGCGCGGGCGTGGTGCCAAAATTGATATGATATTCTTTAAACAACCTGTGCAGAAATGCAAGATTTCCTTTTTGTTCGACAAAAGGAGCAAAATCAGAAAATTTTTCACAACTCCAGTCAAAGTTCCCGGCATCTACCACCACTCCTCCCAGAGCAGCCCCATGACCGGACAGGTATTTGGTGGTTGAATGCAGCACAATGTCTGCACCCAGTTCGATGGGTCGGCAAAGCCAGGGAGACGCTAATGTATTATCCATCAGAAGCGGTATGCCATTTCTATGAGCAATATCAGCAATGCTCGTGATATCCGCAATTTCCATTTTCGGGTTGGTGATGGTTTCCATATAGACAAATCGCGTCTTTTCGTTGATCGCCTGTTCAATTTCATCAAAATTCAGCGGATCAACAAGTTTTACGTTAATGCCATATTTTTTGAAAATATTTGTAAAAAGCGTATAGGAAGACATGAAAAGTGACCGGCTGGCGATAAATTCATCTCCAGATCGAAGCAGGGTCATGCAGGCATTGTTAATGGCTGCCATTCCGGATCCGGTCACAACAGCACCGGCTCCGGATTCCAGGGAGGCCAGTTTTTGCTCAAGAAACCGGTTTGTTGGATTGCTCAACCGCATGTAAATATGATCCTGAGTCTGACCAGCAAATGTTTTACTCAGGCTGTCTGCAGTTTCATGATAATGGGCAGCGGTCTGAAAAATAGGCGGAAGCGTGGCACCTCCCCAGGCAGCATCTTTTAACCCTTCATGAATTGCCCTTGTTTCAAAATGATAATTCCCTTTTTTTCTCATGATCGTTCCCCTCAATTCGTCAAGTTGTTTAAAGAATAATAAGTATCACATTGTGGTAGGTATTTGTCAATATTTACTTTATTTTTTCAAAAATTAAGTGACAGTGTGTTGGGAAAATAGTATACTCATCCTATATCTATATCAGCCTGACAAACTGGCTGAAAAGGAGGATATGATGGAAATCAAAACAATACTGAACCCTGTCGACGGGTCAGAACATTCAATTCGCTCAACCGAGTATGCCATTAAACTTGCAAAACTTTTAGATGCCAGGATTGTCCTGCTGCATTGTCATGCCAGGTTTCCGATCGTCCTGGCAGAACCTTATTTCCAGCAGGCAATTAATGAAATCAACAAAGCATCTGAAGAACTTGTTGAACCATTCATAAAAATTCTTGAACAGGGAGAAATAAAATTTGATGTGCGGATTCTTGAAGGGACTCCGGGAAATAAAATACCTGATGTGGCAGAAATTGAAAAAATTGACCTGATTGTCATGGGATCAAGAGGGGTTACGGATTTTGCCGGATTGTTTCTCGGCAGCGTTGCTCACCA
>JAFCZY010000313.1 GCA_019314105.1 Deltaproteobacteria bacterium | reverse complement strand
ATTCAACCATTCAGCGAGTAACCTTGAAACTGGCCGGACTCAATGATATTGAAATATTTTGATATTAGGCATCTAAGACCAGAGGATCGATTCACTTGTATGGACAATTTATTTTGGCCTGTTTTTGGCGATAGGAAAAGTATAGGAGCTAATCCGAAATATCGGGGGAGAATAAATGTCTGATATTGTATTAGAAATAATCCGTGCCATAATCGTAAGCGGAATATTTATCTATCTATGGATAGTTGGTGGAAAAGGGGGAATTAGTAAACAAAAAGGCTGGATTAATATCCTTTTTGGTTTTGGATTAATTCTTTTTGGAATGTTTATTGATATAACGGACAATTTTCCCATTTTAAATCAGTATATTATCATTGGTGATACGGAGTATCAGGCTTTTCTGGAGAAAGTGGTTGGGTCTCTTTTTGGCTTTATTTTACTTGCAGTTGGTTTTTGGAAATGGATGCCTACTGTTATAAAACTTAAGATAACTGAAAGAGAACTAAAAGAGTCGTTGGACAATTTGGAGTTGCGTGTAGATGAACGTACAGCGAAATTACAGAAAAAAATTACCGAGCACAAGCTGGCGGAGGAACAACTCCTCGAAAAAAAAGAAACCCTCAAGGTCATCACCGAATCTACCAATGACGCCATTATTATAATGAATAACGGGGGAATCATCACTTTCTGGAATACAGCGGCAAGCAACATGCTGGGGTATTCCAAAGAAGAGGCTCTGGGCGAAAACCTGCATGAATTTATTGTTCCAGAAAGGTTTTTGAATGCTCATCTTTCGGCTTTCCCTCAATTTCAAAAAACGGGTAAAGGCAATGCTATTGGAACTACACTTGAACTATATGCAATTGGTAAAGATCATATAGAGATTCCTGTAGAGTTATCACTTTCAAGCATAATGATAGAGGGGGAATGGTTTGCCGTAGGCATTATGCGAGACAACATCGAACGTAAAAAAATGGAGGAAAAACTTCGTCGACTGGCCACCATCGATTCCCTCACCAACATCAACAATCGTCGTTACTTCCTGGATCTGGCCTTAAAGGAAATGAACCGATCCAAGCGTTATGGACACCCCTTCTCACTTATCATGCTGGATATTGACCACTTTAAAAAGGTCAACGACACATACGGACATTCCGTGGGGGATCAGGTGTTGATTGATTTCTGCGACACCTGCATGAAGGAACTTAGAGAGAGCGACTTCATGGGACGCTTGGGAGGTGAAGAGTTTGCGGTTGCAATAGCGGAGTGCGATTTGGAGGGAGCGGCTATCTTAGCCGAACGTATCCGGGAAGCCGTCGCTTCACACACGGTGGTTATCGATAATGAGGAAATACATTTCACGGTCAGCATAGGTATAACCCAAATGTGGCAGGACAGTGATTGGAACTCAATGTTCGAATCCGCTGACAACGCATTGTACAAGGCTAAAAATAATGGGCGGAATCAGGTCCAATCCGCTGAAATCAAACCTGTATAAGCCTGTCTAATGTAGAGAATAGCCGTAGCATTTGTTCTGTATAGCAAAAATACTATCCAGGAATAGATCTATATGGTATGCTAGGTTTTTCAGCTTTTGATTTTTAATTAAACTATATGGCCTACAACCGCTGTCAAATCCCATTTTTACCCTATAATTTTTATAATATATTCATCCCATTTAAAAAATTATTTCCAGCATCTGAGCAATAATATTTTTGATCTCCAATAAAAAACAATGGAGATTTTATTTTTTTGATTTTGAATTTTCTCATATAATAGAATATTTTTTGGGAGATTATTTGCCTTGCCCCACAATTTATAGTACTGTGGTTTTTTCGGTATAAGAATTTTAATGGTGGTTAATTTTCCGTTTAAAATCACCGGTTAAGAGAACCATATTCAACATTTATCTGACAGCAAAATTTAAATTCAAGGATTTGAATAATGGGAACCAGATATTTATTTGAAAAAGCCGTAAAGATATCTCAAAATCTGTCACCTCCTGAAAAAGTCATTGTTAAAAACCTGTGCCATGACATACGAAAATCCCAGGAAGAACTGATTGCAGCCGCAGATGATGCCATATGCAGGTGTATCATGCAATGCAAAGGGATCTGCTGCCGGAGTCTGGACATTGATTCCATTTTTAGTCTGTGGGATTTTATTTTTATCCTCATGCTGAAGCCCGGCCTGAAAGATGAAATGCAACAACGCCTGACCGCCCATTCCCCCCTGTATCTTTCTCCCTGCCCATTCCTCATGGGCGGCAAAGGCCCCTGCATCTTCCCGGATGGAATAAAAGCACAGATATGTGTTATTACCTTTTGCTCAAATGATGAAAAAATCAGAAAACCTGTAAAAGTCGTAAATTTGAATTTTTATAAACTCTGCTGGCAGATTCAATATCTGAGAATTAAATGGGTAGCTCTAAAAATGGACCGTCTCTTTTCAGGAGCCGGGTCCAAGGTGGATGTATAGAGCAGGACGCAGGTGAGATATTTGGAGAATGGAAAACGGTGATCTGGTCAGCCCGTCAAGGTGTCTCAAGTTTAATCAATTTGTATCTCCTAGGCTAATCTGTACACCAATAAAATTTCATGAGGAATTTGAAAATTTGATTTTGCTTTTTCCCGTATAGTTGAATTTCAAATCTGAAAATTTAAAATATTCTCATACAATATATGGTCTCACAACTAAATTCAAAAACCCGCTTTGGGAAAAAGGCGACAACTTGCTTGACATTTACCGATATATAGTATGTGACGTTTTTCAGCTTTGAATTTTTGATTCAATTTTATAACACTGTGGCAGCAGTACAGGATGATTTTTCATATTCAAGTTTTTAATATATATGGCACATACTACAGAAATGCTTCGGCAGAGGTGAGGGGTGATGCTTTGGCGGGTTTAAATTGCTGTGGGAGGCACGATGCTGGGAGCAGCGATTTTACCTCGTAG
>JAFCZY010000038.1 GCA_019314105.1 Deltaproteobacteria bacterium | reverse complement strand
ACCCCGCCCTCAATAAAAGACGGATGAAGATACTCGATTCTCCCGGGCACTTCCATGGCAATCTTTACCAGTTTCCTTGGTTTTACCGTGCCAAACACATCCACGGTCATGACTTTTGAAACAGGGGTTGCAAGCATTACCTTAACGCTGGGAGGCGGTTTGATAATTTCTTCTTTCTCAGGTTCCTTTTTAAAAGATATCAGCAATTTTGCCAGGACAATGGCAATCACCAAGACAACCACCACCCTTAAAAGTCTTAAAAAAAATGAGGTCTAATCTTTCTTTGAGTTTGTAGACACAAAATCATGCTGCATTCTCGTATGATTTTACCATATATCTGTTCTCGAAAACCTGGAGGCTTTCCGGTTTCAGTCACCAGGCGTTTATAGCCCTAAGAGGTTGCTGACTATTTTTTTTGTGCTTTGGTTTTTTGGGGCGCACTCTCTTTTGATTCAGGCTTTTTGGGTTCAGACTTTTTTGCTGCCTTTTTATTTGGCTTGATTCCTCTTAAAATGGGCATCAGTTTGTCTCTTTTTTCTGCCAGCAACAGGGAGATGTCCTCAAGTTGATTCTCATTAAGCTTGATTTTTGAACTTTCCAGGAATTCAAACAAATTGTCGGCAATATCAAGCATTTTATCATAGGCGTCTGCTTCCTTTTTTGTCGCAAATGTCATCTTTTCCTCTCCATTTCTGACAACGATATACTTTACGATTACAGCCATTTTATCTCCTCAGAGTAATAATTTTTCTATAGTTTAATATAAAAAAAGATACAGGTAAAGGGATTTCCCTTTGAACCTGTATCCTTTAAAGATCTTCTGACGGATGTTGACTATACTTTGGGTCTTGGGTAAAGCCCGACTCTTTCTACTATTTCCGGTACTTTTTCTTCCCACTCGATGGCCATGATATGGAATCCTGAAACCCCGTTTACTTCCTTAAGTTCCTGAATATGTTCCACACAGATATCAATCCCCTCCTGGGCCTGCTTATCTTTGGCAACACCGGACAGACGGGCGATAATGTCATCCGGCACATCCATCCCCGGCACCCTGTTCTTCATGTATTTGGCCATACCCACAGATTTCATAGGGGTCATACCGGCCATGATAAAAGTTTTCTCTGTCAACCCCCGGTCAGCAGCTCTTCTGATCCACTCTTTAAATTTATCCAGATTATAAATACACTGAGTCTGAATAAATTCAGCCCCGCAGGCAATTTTTTTAGCAAGCCGTGGCACCCTGATCTCAAAGGGATCGGCAAAGGGATTGGCTGCCGCACCCACAAATATTTTTGGCGGGCGTTTAATTTTATCTCCGCCAAGGAACTTTCCTTCATCCCGCATATAGCGTGCCGTCTGAACCAATTGCATGGAATCAAGATCATGAACGTTTTGACCCTGTGCACAATCACCAAAGCTCTGGTGATCTCCAGACAGACACAGCATATTTGGAATATCAAAAGAAGCAGCGCCTAAGATATCACTTTGAAGGGCCACCCGGTTTCTGTCCCGCGTTACCATCTGAAGCACCGGTTCAATGCCCATGAGTTTAAGATGCACACATGCGGCAAGAGACGACATTCTGGTCATGGCTGTCTGGTTGTCCGTAACATTAATGGCATCCACATAATCCCTGATCAATGCGCCCTTCTTTTTGACCTCTTCTGCATCACTTCCCCTTGGAGGCCCGCATTCGGAAGTAAGACCAATATGTCCTGCTTTTAATACTTTTTCCAGATGGCTTGCTGTATTTAACGTACTCATATCTTCACATCCTCCCTGGTGACTGTTCTCGGACCACCTGCCCTGTCTGTTGACCAATCCTTAATCGGTGCGACTTTCTCATAATCTCCCATTTTATCCAATGCTTTCAACCGATCTATGATGAGCTGCCAGGCACAGTCAACCTCTTTGCTGATTTCACATTTGCCGTTTGTCGAACCGCCGCAGGGGCCATTGAGCACTCTTTTGGCACACCGTGAAACCGGACAAATCCCACCGGTTCTGGCCAGCACACATGAACCGCAGGCCTGACATCTTTCCGTCCAGAGACCTCTGGCTTCATTGGCACCCAGGCAGACCGTATTCACTCCGGGGATTAAAGGAGTCGTCAGATATTTTTCCGCTGCAAACTGCACTCCCACGCCACAGGCAAGCGAAACAATCGCATCATAGTCATCAATAGTGCTTCGAAGTTCTTCCAGATATTCATGATCGCACTGGCGCTCAAGCGTTTTTTCATCTACTTTTTTCTCACTGCCTTTATTGATAAAATACATTCTTAGCGCTGATGCCAGGATTTCCACTTCTTTTTTACCACCTGCTTCACAAACCGTTACACACTCATTACATCCGAGTATCAGAATTCTGTCAAAATCTTTTACCTCATCGATAATTTCTTCAATGGGTTTTTTTTCTGCTATTATCATACGCCAACCTCATATTAAGGGATTAATTATATTAATATTTTAAGCTGCATTTTTTTTATTCTGCTTTGCCACCCGGATGGGACTGGGTCCCAATGTCTTAATTTTGGTATCCATTTCAATGGAGTACTGAGCAAACAACGGGCCTTCACCGGATGAAAGGTTGAACATCTGTACCCGTTCTCCTCCCACACCGACTTTATCAAGAATTCCGGCCGCCTGTTCAACTCGCTTTCTGGCCCGAAAATTCCCTTCGTTGTAATGACAGTCTCCTTCCATGCATCCAACGACATATACGCCGTCCGCTCCTTTTTCAAAGGCTCGCAAGATATGAATAATATCTACTTTTCCGGTACAGGGAACCCGAATAATTCTAAAATTTGAAGGGATTTTCAATCTCATGGAACCTGCCAGGTCCGCAGCTGAATACCCTCAGAAATTACAACAAAATGCCAAAATCACCGGTTGAAAGTCATTCATTATAATACCCCCTCCAGCAAAGCTTCCACCTTGCTGAGCAACTGATTATCTTCATACCAGTTCAGTTTTATTGTTTTTGCCGGACATTCAGCAGCACACACCCCGCATCCCTGACAAAGGGCCGGATCAATGTAACTGACACCAAATTCATTTATTACCGGTACATTGTATGGACAGGATCTGACGCAGACAAGACAGGCAGCGCAATTTTCCTGTTCAACTTCGGCTGTTACAGAGGACAGGGTCAGGTATGGCTGAGAGATGAATGTGGTAGCCCTTGATGCTGCCGCCATGGCCTGTGCAATAGTTTCAGAAATTAACTTAGGTCCGTGTGCCGTACCACAGATAAAAATACCCTCTGTGGGTGCTTCAACCGGCCTGAGTTTCACATGGGCTTCCATGAAAAAGCCCTCGGCATTTCTATTGGTTTTAATAATGGTTGCCAGTTCTTCGGTATCAGCCGCCTTGACACCGGCACTCAACGCAACCAGATCGGCACTGGCTTCAATTTTCTGCCCCAGAACATGATCGGTAAACGTCACTGCCATTTTCCCATCGTCATCCATGGCCACCTCGGGTGGATTCTCCGGATTAAACCGTGAAAAAATGACCCCGAGATTTCTTGCTTTTGTGTAATATTCTTCCAGCATGGAATACATTCGCATATCCCTGTAGAGGATAAACACATCCGTATCCGCGTTCTGTTTCTTGAGTAAAATAGCATTCTTAACCGCACTCTGACAGCAGATTCGTGAACAATTGGGATTCTCTTCATTCCTGGATCCCACGCACTGAATCATAATAACCCGATCCAGCTCTTTTGCTTTGTTCTCCTCAATCATGTCGGTGAGTTCAATCTGGGTAACCACGGCATCACTTTCATTATAAAGAAATTCTGTGGGCTGATATTCTATTGCACCGGTGGCCACAATCATGGCACCATGATCAATTTTTCTTTCTTCCATTGACGGACCCACCAGAACAGTGGTTTTAAAATTGCCTTTATACCCTCCGAATCCTACGATCAGCGCCTGCTTTAAGACATCTATCTTGTCATGATGCTCAATGATCCCAACAAGATCTTTCACATAGGCCCGGATATCATCTCCTTCGATGGTATGATGCAGCCGGTTCCCAAGACCACCAAGAACAGTCTCCTTTTCAATTAGCGTCACCGCATACCCTTGATCCGCCAATACTCTGGCAGCCGTCATGCCGGCAATCCCGCCGCCAATCACCAGGGCCTTGTCAATCACTGTTATCTGCTTATCATGCAGCGGTCCCAGGGTTGCGACCCTTGCCACAGCCATTCGAACCAGATCCTTTGCTTTTTGAGTGGCTTTTTCCGGCTCGTGAAAATGCATCCAGGAATCCTGGTTTCTGATATTAGCCATTTCAAACAAATATTTATTTAACCCCGCCTCTTCCAGGGTATCCATGAAGATACCTTCATGGGTTTTAGGGGTACAGGATGCCACCACCACACGGTTGAGCTGATGCTCATTGATGAGTTCTTTAATACTGACTTGGGTATCCTGAGAACAGGTAAACAGGTTCCCACCGGTATAAACGACATTGGGAAGGGTTTTGGCATAATTTTCAACTGCTTCCACATCAATCACACCGGCAATATTAATACCGCATTTGCAAACAAACACCCCGATTCTCGGTTCTTCGCCCAGAACATCTCTTTCATCCGGCATAACCAGGGTTTTTGTCTGTGTATGACGTGCCCCGGCAAGTTTTATCCCGGCAGCCGCAGCAGCCCCACTGGCCTCTGTCACAGAGGATGCAATATCTTTTGGACTCTGAAAAGAGCCAGATACATACACCCCTGGCCGGGATGTCTGCAAGGGAGTAAAGGTCTGAGTTTTTACAAAATTATATGGATCCAGATCAACACCGATTCTATTGGCAAGCGCCACACTCTCTTCGGGAATCACCAGCCCCACAGACAGGATGACCATATCAAAGACTTCCTTCTGCATTATCCCGTTTTCATCGGCATATTTTAAAATCAGGTTGTCTGTTCCGGGTTCTTCAACCACAGAATGAATTCTTGATTTTACAAACCGGACCCCTTCTTCGTTTGCAGCCCTGTTATAATATTTTTCATAGTCTTTGCCAAAGGTTCGCATGTCCATATTAAAAATGGCCACATCCAATTCTACGTCCGAATGTTCTTTGGCAATCATGCCGTCTTTAATGGCATACATACAGCACACCGAGGAACAATAGCCATTGCCACACTTATTGGTATCCCGTGACCCGATACATTGAAGAAAAGCGATCTTTTCAGGCTCTTTTTCATCAGAAGGTCTGACAAGGTGTCCCATGGTAGGGCCGCCGGCACTTAGAATTCTTTCAAACTCAAGCGATGTCATGACATTTCTTGATCGCTTGTACATATAAATATCATCAAGGCCTGACGGATCAAAGGGTGCGGCACCGGTCGTCAAAATGACGGAGCCTACATTCAGATCTCTTATTTTTTCCTGTTCCTCATGATCGATGGCGCCGGCAAGGCAGGCATCCACACACTGATAGCATTCCGAACAAATCCCGCAGGAAAGACACCGGGCTGCTTCTCTTTCAATGGCTTCTTTGGCAAGATTCAGAGTCACTTCTCTGAAATTGCCTTCTCTTTCTTCCACAGTTATTTTGAACGGTTTTGCCCGTTCTAGTTTCGGTACATTATCAATATCGGGTTTTTCAAAATCCCAAGACTTTTCCCGGCCTTCATTCAAATCTTCGCCGTTAATGAACCGGTGCATACTCTCAGCCGCAGTCTTTCCACTGGCAATGGCATCCACCACTGATTTGGGTCCGTAAAACGCATCACCTCCTGCAAACACCCAGTCGATGGGAGTCTGCAAGGTGACAGGATCCGCCTCAAGTCCGCCGGGAGGGGTTAATGCAATGCCTTCTTTGTCCGCAAACTCAAGCTCTCCCATCTGACCAATGGCCACAATCACCGTATCTATTTCGTAAGACGTTAATTTACAATCATCATATTGAGGGCTGAATCTACCGTTTTCATCAAATACCGAGGTACATTCCTGGAATTCAACTTCATCAACCTTTCCGTCTATACCAACAAATCTTAAGGGCCCAAGACTGTTGACAATTTTAACTTTTTCTTCAAGGGCTTCTTCAATTTCATAATCCCAGGCCGGCATTTCATCCCGCTTTTCCAGGCAGACCATGGTCACATCCTGAGCGCCCAGTCTCCGGGCTGTGAGGGCAACGTCAACCGCCACATTTCCCCCACCAATAACCATGACCCTGCCACTAATCTTTTCGGCTTTACCCAAGGCTGCATCCCTTAATAAATCAACCCCTTTGATTACCCCGTCCAGATCTTCTCCCTTGACGCCCAATCCACGAGAGCCATGAAGACCGGTAGCCATAAACAATGCGCTGTAGCCGTCTTTTTTAAGACTTTGAAGGGTAACATCCCTGCCAAATTCAACCGAGGTTTGAATCTCAACCCCTAAGCTTTCAATCACGTCAATTTCTTTTGCGAGTTCAGCTTTGGGCAGCCGATATTCCGGTATTCCCACCGTCATCATACCGCCTTTGACGGGCAGTTTCTCAAATATGGTAACGCTATATCCCTTTTGAGCCATATAATAGGCGGTAGTCAGTCCTGCAGGGCCCGACCCCACAATGGCCACTTTTTCATCGCGTTTCTCTGCAATTTCAGGAATAAAGGTTTCATCACCGTCAAAATCCAACTGCGCCAGATACCGGTGAAGATATTGGATGGCAACGGGTTCATCTGCATCTCCCCTTGTACAGGCTGCCTCACAGGGATGATGACAGACCCGGCCACAGGAACCGGGGAAGGGGTGCTCCTGCTTAAACAATTTCAGGGCTTCGGCATGCTTTCCCTGATTCATCAGGGCAATAAACCCCTGAATGCTCACATGGGCCGGACAGGTCGCCTTACACGGAGCCGTGGATCTTTTAGAAATTCCATACCCACCTGGTATGGCCTGTTCGTATTGCTTAAAAATAGCCTTTCGGGGAGCCAATCCCTGATTGTGTTCACTGGGAACTTCCACTGGACAAACTTTAGCACATTCCCCGCAGGAGGTACATTTTAATAAATCAACAA
Source organism: Deltaproteobacteria bacterium (assembly GCA_019314105.1). GTDB lineage: Bacteria > Desulfobacterota > Desulfobacteria > Desulfobacterales > Desulfobacteraceae > Desulfobacula. The sequence goes on along the minus strand of JAFCZY010000038.1, from coordinate 3,091 downwards.
ACCGGGGACTTTCTTTCACCCTCGCTGTAAAATTTCCATCTTCACCGTCAAGTTCAAGCAATTGTGTGTTTGTCAATAATTCAATATTCAGATGCCGGCCGACCTCGACCAGTTTGGGTGAGATCACTCACATGGTACAATCATTGGTCGGAAACGTCTTGTCTAACTGTGCCATCATACCGCCGATGGCATAAGATTTTTCAACCAGATACACATAATATCCTGAATTGGCCAGATCAATGGCGGACTGCATTCCTGCAATACCGCCGCCAAGAACCATGACAGCACCTGCAAGATCTTTCTTCGGTGTTAAGTTTTGGGTCATTATTTTAACCTCCTGACTGTTTTTAGCGTTACAGTTTAAAGCGGTGAATCCTGACGGCTCCAAATCTTTCCCAGATAAAACAACGTAATAACGGTTTGTGATTTTTCCAAAATTTTTAAGTAAAAAATTCAAAGTTTAAGTAAAAAAAGGGGGGGGGTTTGTCAAGTACTATTTCGGATATTCAATCAATGTGTTGTCTCCAGCTCTTCATTACTTGCATTCCAGGGCGCAATTTTAAACAAAAGCAACAATCCCGGAACGGCAATAATGGCACACAGAAAATAAAAGATATCCCATCCCAGATATTTTGCCATAAATCCTGTAGCGGAAGCTGCAACAACGCCCGGGACAGCCATTAAACTGGTCAATAATGCATATTGGGTTGCCGTAAACCGCTTATTGGTCTGTATCGCCATATACGTTGCATAGGCAGCCTGCCCCAGACCCGTAGAAAAAAATTCAAACCCGATAATACACCCCAGAATAATTTGTCTGTAATCTATCCAGATCATGCTGGTATGATCAATCAGCACTAGAATCGCAAATAACGCAGTAGAAACAGCCTGAAGAATTCCAAACACCCATAAGGATCTGGCAATCCCAAGACGGATCATGATCGTTCCGCCCAAAATCACCCCACCAAAAAGCCCGAACATTCCAATTCCTTTAACAATGATAAAATATTCTGTTTTGGAGAACCCCATTTTAAGGATAAACGGAATGGTCATGGCACCCGCCATATTATCCCCAATTTTATACAACAGGATGAACAAAAGAATCAAAACTGCACTGTGGCGTTTGAAAAAATCAATAAAGGGTTCAATCACCGCTTCTTTAACTGAAACCGGTGGGATCACATCGACTGTTGGTTCCGGAACCAACAACGTGGTTAAAATGCCAATGCCCATCATCAGTGCCAGAATAATATGAATACTGGCCCAGGTGATATTTAATTCTGTCAGAAGTGCGATTCCGACAGAAACATACATGCCGAGCCGCCATGCATTCATCCAGACACCCGTTCCAAATCCCAGTTCCTCGCTGGTTAAATATTCACGGCGGAATGCATCCAGGGCAATATCCTGACTGGCCCCGAAAAAATTAATACACAATGCCATAAAAACGATCCCGCCCAACGATGTTGACGGATCAAACTGCCCCATCAGTGCGATACTGATGATCAACCCGATTTGAGCAATTAATATCCACCCCCGTCGCCGACCTAAAAATCCCGGCACATATCCGTCCATCAATGGAGACCAGACAAATTTCAACGTATAGGGCAGACCCAGAGCAGAAAAAAGACCGATAGTGGCAAGATCTACATTGGCCTCTGTCATCCATAGTTTTAAGACATCTTTAATAATGTAAAAGGGAAATCCGGAAGAGAACCCAAAGAAAAACATGGCCACCATTTTCCAGGACATCATAATCCGAATAATTTGCAAATAAGATCGTTTTGAGGGGTGTTCCATGCAGGAAAACTTAAACTTTATAGGGGTTGTTTTTAAAGATGAATGGCCATATTACAGGCAGCTGCGAAACAATCAAGGCCCGACCCTTTCTTTTTCAGATCCGCCTGGCAGTCATGAATAATTTTATCCATCTGATCATCGGTTCGATACTGGTTCAAATGAAACAATCCAAGCTTTTTCACATTGGCTTTGACGGCAAGATTCAGAACATCTTGAATTGAAGAATGCCCCCACCCCTTCTTTTGTTTATATTCCTCTTCAGTATATTCCCCATCATGAAACAAGAGATCCGCGTTTCGTGAAAAATTCAGATACGCATCACTCCCCACGCTTCCGGGATGATCAAATCCCAACTCATTATCCGTTAAAAATACAAATGATTTGTCATCTTCAATGAATTTATAGCCCAACCCGCCACCGGGATGGCTGATCGGAATGGTTTCTATCCTGACAGACCCGATAGAAAAGGTGTTATTCAATGCTTTTTCAAATTTAATATCTGCTTTCATATCCTTTAAGCCGATGGGGAAAAAAGGCGGTTCCATCACTTTATTTAAAATATCCCTGGTATTGATACCTGAAAATTTGCGATCCTGAATCGTTATTTTACATTTACTGAAAAGAAGTGGCCTAGAAAAAATAAATCCCAGGATATGATCCCAGTGGGCGTGGGTAAATAAAAGATAATATTGAGTAAGATTGTTTTCGACAAAGGGATTACCAATGTGCCGGAACCCTGTGCCTGCATCAATGATAATCGTTTCCCCTGATTTTGGCGTAATCTCAATGCAGGTAGTATCACCACCATATTTGAGATATTGCTTTCCTGATACAGCTATAGCCCCTCTTGAGCCCCAGCATTTAATATCCATTATTCTCCTGTATCACACCCTAAATTCTTCGTCCACTTAAATAATATTTTTTTTATAAAAAGAGTTAACTTTAATCAAACTTTTTTACGTTCACAGGTTGACAATTCTATTTATTTTGCTTAGGAAAATACTGTTGGAGATCAATCATAAATTAGAAATAACTATATAAAAAGAGGATGGGATATATGGCACAACTTATCGCTGACAGACGAGATGTCGATTTTGTCTTGCATGAACAGATCGGAATGGTTGAACACGAATTATTTGAAGAATTTAACAAAAAAACAATAAACCTGATTGTTTCTGAAGCCAGAAACCTGGCGATAAAAGAAATCCTTCCCACGTTTAAAGATGGGGATGACATCGGATGCAAACTTGAAAATGGAAAGGTAACCGTTCCCGAATCCTTTAAACGGGCC
>JAFCZY010000312.1 GCA_019314105.1 Deltaproteobacteria bacterium | reverse complement strand
AGACGGGAAAGTGATATGATAAATTTGGGGAATGACCATCATAAATTTGCCGATGAAATAAAGGCAAGTTCAGGGATTAATTTTAATGCCTGTCTGCATTGCAGAACCTGTGCAAACGGGTGTCCGTTTTTAGAGGGGATGGATTATGCTCCCAATGCTGTTATTCGTCTGGTTCAGTTAGGTCTTGAAGAAACAGCCTTAAAATGTTCCACCATCTGGATTTGTGTGGGATGTAATACCTGTAGCAGTTGTTGTCCCATGGCCATTGACATACCGGCGGTAATGGATGGCCTTCGTCATAAGGCAATTGAAAAAGGGGTTAAAATTGCAGAGCCTGATGTGCTGAATTTTCATACTGAAGTATTGAACACGGTAAAAAAATATGGCAGAACCCATAAGCTTGAGATCATGATGCGGTATAAGCTTAAGAAAATGGATCTTTTCAGTGATATGGGGCTGGGGATCAAAATGTTGAAAAAAAGAAAACTGGATTTAACCCCATCAAAAGTGCAGGATAAAAAAGCGATTGAAAAAATCTTTAATGAAAGATAAAAATATCCTTCGGGCAGAAAAATTAAAATTTTCTTTTTTTCCGGGATGCTCGCTTAAAGCCTCCGGCCATGAGAATACCCTGTCCTTATTAAAGTTTTGCGAGCGTGTGAATATTGAGCTGAAAGAGCTTGAGGATTGGAATTGCTGTGGTTCATCTTCTGCCCACAGCATAGATCACACTGTGGCAAAATATCTGCCCATGAGAAATATTTCTCTTGCACCCAAGGGGAATCCATTATTGATCGCCTGCCCAAGCTGTTTGATCCGTTTAAAATCCATGTATCTTAAAATTAAAGGGGATGAAAAGTTAAAACAGGAATATGAAGCGGTATGGGAAAAGCCGTTTGATGAAGACCTTGAGATTATTCACTTTTTTGAGCTTTTTAATAAAATTCGCCTGGAAGATTATATGCCGCATCCTGAAGAAAAATTAAAAAAAATTAAAGTGGCCCTTTATTATGGTTGTATGCTCTCCATGCCGCCGGATTTAAGATTTGAAAACAACTATTCCGGGATTATGGAAAAGACATTATCAAAACTTGGGGCCGATATTATTCCCTTTGGATATGAGCATATGTGTTGCGGCACATACCTGTCTGTTGCAAAACCGCAACTTTCCCAGAAAGTGGTTACCCAGATTGTTTCAAAAGCAATGGAAGCCGGTGCAGAATGCCTGGTAACCGCCTGTTCCATGTGTCATTTAAATCTTGAGATTCGATGCGCCCTTGAAAATCCCATTCCGGTTCTTCATTTTTCTGAGCTGCTGTCAATGGCCCTGGGTGCTGAAGATCAGAAAAAATGGTTCCCCCGGCATATCGTAGATCCAGTTCCCCTTCTTAAAAAAAGAGGGTTGTTGACTGCCTGATAATTTAAAAAGCCTCGGACCTGCCCGGCCTTAGACTTCATCCGTTAAAAGGGAATTTGAAAGGGTTTTGGGCTGTTAATGTTTCGGGCAATTGGCGTATCCCGTAAAACGTTATCTGCGCTATTAAACGGGCGGTTCGGCATTTCTCCGGAAATGGCTATCCGGCTGTCAAAGGCTTTTGGGGGTAGTGCTGAAAGCTGGCTGATTCAGCAGAGCCAGTATGATTTGTGGCAGGCATTACAGAATGAAAGCAAAATTCAAGTTAAAGCGTTTGCTTGATTGAACCAAAACAGGAGAGTTTTTTTAACGTTCCAGCAAACTTGCTATCTCAAGCTAAACAACCTGGCTTTTCTTAAATTTACATACCTGACAAGTTTTACCTGAGAAAATTTATCACCGTAAATCTGAATTATCCTTTTATTCAGGAATCTTTAAACAGATCTGTGCTTAGGTATCGTTCTCCGGTGTCGGGGATGATAAAGACAATGGTTTTGCCTTTATTCTCCGGTCGGGATGCAAGGATTTTTGCCGCATGAAAGGCAGCGCCGGATGAAATACCGCAAAGGATGCCTTCTTGTCGGGCAAGATCTCTTGCGCCTTGAAGGGCGTCTTCGTTTTCAACGCTTATAATTTCATCGAGGATATCTACGTTTAGATTTTTGGGGATAAAGCCCGCACCAATGCCCTGTATTTTGTGGGGCCCGGGGGCTCCACCGGAAATGACAGGGGAGTCGGCAGGCTCTACTGCCACGGATTTGATGTCAGGATTTTTCTCTTTTAAAATTTCAGAAACCCCTGTGATGGTTCCGCCCGTGCCCACTCCTGCTACAAAGATATCAATCTTGCCATTTGTATCGTCCCAAATTTCTACCGCAGTGGTTTTTCGATGGATATCAGGGTTGGCAGGATTGGAAAACTGGTCAGGCATAAAGGCATTGGGGGTTTCTTTAACAATTTTTTTCGCTTCTTCAATGGCCCCTTTCATTCCTTTTGATCCTTGGGTCAGCACAAGGGTGGCACCGAGGTGCGTTAACAATTGTTGTCGTTCAATACTCATGGTTTCCGGCATGGTTAAAATTAATTTCAATCCTTTGACCCGGGTCACAAAGGCAAGGGCAATACCGGTATTGCCGCTGGTGGGTTCAACAATGGTCGATTCCGGATTGATTTTTCCTGTTTTAAGGGCATCCTCAATCATGGCAAGGCCGATTCGATCTTTTACACTTGAGGCCGGGTTGAAAAACTCAGGTTTTCCTAAAAGGATTGCCCCTGTTTCTCTGCTGGCAGTTTTTAGATAGACCAGAGGGGTGTTGCCACAGGCTTTTGTAATATCAAGCTTGGTAGTCATGGTTTAGATCCTTTTGGGTTTTTTGATATTTGTAAATAAGGTGCGGGGATTCAATAAAAACTTTGGTGTCCGGCGGAATGGAATCGGTCAGCCAGACATTACCGCCCACAACAGATCGGGCACCAATAGTTGTTTCGCCTCCCAGAAGGGTGGCACCGGAATAGATGATGACATCATCTTCAATGGTGGGATGTCGTTTGGCATCTCGAAGT
>JAFCZY010000311.1 GCA_019314105.1 Deltaproteobacteria bacterium | reverse complement strand
CTTCCGACATGATGGAAGATGACCCAATGGTCCTTGCCGGCCCGTGGCACCCGGCGTTTGGCCATCTTGTCTTTTCCGAGCTTTTTTATGACAGGGTTTGCAATACGATAGATCAATCACCTGATTTGTTGACATCAGAAAAGCTTGTCGTCACCGTTCATCCAAAATCAGAGTCGCGGTTGAGAGGAGACAAAAATACTAATTTAAAAAGGCTTGGTGAGCGATACCCCTCTTTAAAATTTTCAATTCATCCGGATGCAACAGTGTCAGCAGGACAGGTAGATATTAAGCCGGATGAAGTCTAAATCCCTTCTTTAAACAGATCTTCGGAGTCAGAAGCGGTATCCGGTTTGGGCGTGTATTCAGTCGGCACGGTGCCTTCCTTAAAGCATTCAAAGATTGTCTCTTCAGATTCTTCAATGGGCAGCAGACCGGAGCAGACCGGTTTTGGCATCAATTTTTGCAAAAACGATGCCCTCCGGAACATTAAAGGTGCTGGCAGGTTTTCCTTCCAACGCATTTTTCATAAATTCAAGCCAGATGGGACTGGCTGCTCTTGATCCGGTCTCTCCTTTTCCAAGAGGGGCTTCCTGGTCAAGACCCACCCAGACACCTGTCGTGTATTTCGGTGTATAGCCCATGAACCAGGCATCAAACAGATTGTTTGTTGTTCCTGTTTTTCCTGCAACAGGGCGCTTAAGCGCTTTAATTCTCCAGCCTGTCCCCGACTTTATAACACTTTCCATGATATTGGTCATGATATAGGCCGTGGTCATATCAATGACTTTTTTGCGTATCAGTTGGGAGGTTTCCAGCAGGTTTCCATCCCGGTCATAAATTTTTGTAATAAATACAGGCTCAACCAGATAGCCCAGGTTTGGAAAAACAGAATAGGCATTGACAAGTTCAAGCAGCGAAACCCCGGATGATCCAAGCGCAATGGATAAATCCTGACTGATATTTGATGCAATTCCAAGCTTTCGGGCATAATCAGTTATATAATCTATCCCGATATCCTGAAGAATTTTAATGGTGACAACATTCCTTGATTTTACAAGGGCGTTACGGAACAGGGTTGGGCCAAAAAACTTTTCTTTGTAATTTCGGGGTTTCCAGATGAAATCACGCTCTGTGTCTTCATAAACAACAGGGGAATCTATGATAACGCTTGCAGCCGTATATCCCTTATCAAGGGCGGCCGCATAAATAATGGGTTTGAATGCGCTTCCTGGCTGGCGTCTGGATTGGTAGGCCCGGTTAAACTGACTGTTTCTGTAATCACGTCCACCAATCATGGTTTTTACATGACCGGTTTCCGCCTCAATGCTCAATAATGCAGCCTGGACGACGGGCTCCTGCTCCAGAGTAAACTCAATCTCATTGTTTTCAACGATGTCATTGAGCACGTTAACCATAATGATATCTCCAGGTTTAAAAACCCGGGAGGGCTTTTTAACTTTGGTTTCATAATAAGCGACTTCGCGATCTGGTTTTCTGGCCCATCTCATGGTTTCAAGTTTAATGATACCGTGAAAATCTCCTACTCTGATCCTAGTGACCCCTTTTTTATCATCAATGCTTAGCACAACCCCCTGATAGGTATTCCCTTTTTCCAGCGGTTGATTGTCGTGTTTTTCTGAAATATCTGCACAGAAACTTTCTATTTGAAAGGCAGGGATGTTTTTTAACGGACCGCGATACCCCGTTCGCCTGTCGAGTTCAACCAGACCCTTGTTTACGGCATCCCTTCCGATTTTCTGGAGTTCAATATTCACGGCTGTGTGTATCTGAAGGCCCTGTTTGTATAGCGCATCTTTGCCGTAATGTTTTTCCACATATCGTCTGACATGCTCGGTATAACAGGGGACTCTTTCAATAAACCAGTTTTTTCGGGGTTTGATATCCAGTTTGAGATCAATCGCTTCTGTGACATCAAGATTTGTGATAAAACCATCTTCCTTCATCCGGTTCAGTACATAAACTTGTCGCTGTTTAGCCCGGTCTGGAAATCTGAAAGGAGAATATCTGCTGGGTGCCTGGGGCAGGCCTGCCAGCATTGAACATTCTGCGATATTAAGATCTTTTGTATGTTTTCCAAAATAATTCTCAGATGCCGCTTCTACGCCGTATGCCCCGTGGCCCAGATATATCTGGTTCAGATAAAGAAAAAGGATTTCATCTTTTGTAAATTTTTTTTCAATTCTGTAGGCAAGAATGGCTTCTTTCAGTTTTCTTTTATAGGTCCGTTCCGGGGTCAATAAAAAGGATTTAGTGACCTGCTGGGTGATCGTGGACCCCCCCTGGACAATGGTGCCGGCTTTAAAGTTTTTTAAAAATGCCCTGAATATGGAAAGAATATCAATACCAGGGTGTTCCCTGAACCTTGAATCCTCTGCTGCCACAAAAGCGTTGATCAGATTCTTTGGCATTTCAGATAAAGGGATAACAATTCTTCTTTCTTCATAAAATTCTCCGATTTTCCTTCCATCATCTGAAAATACGCTGGTCACAGTGGCGGGGTTGTAATCCTTTAGTGTATTTATTTTTGGCAGATCGCGGTTAAGATAATAGTAAAGTCCGGCAAGGCCTGCACACCCCAGAAGTCCTGAGATAATACATAAAATAAAAATCCATTTGAGAAGGGAAAGAACCCTGCTTTTTTTCTTTTTTTTGCTTCTCTGTTTCAATATCTCGGATTTACTTTTTTTTCTTGTCATAACACCCTGAAAAATATTTAAATATTTAATGTTTTTTTAAATGGTTATTATCAGATTACTTGTGGTATGGCAATACTTATGGAGTCGCAAAGCAGACTCTGTAAATAATTTTGTGTAACGGCCATTTTTATTACAATTTGTCATAAACCTTGGGCCACCGGATTCGCTTGACAAAAAGGAACCTCTTAATTTATTGTACAGGCATATTTTTATGTTTGGTTCAGTGCTTTTGGCAAGCCTCTTTCCGGATCACGGCAACGTTTTTCAAAATCGGGAACTAGTGTCATGATATTTTACAAAAACAAGAGAAAATAATGATCGCCTCCATTATTTTGAAAAAACTTAAACATGCGGTTACGGATCTGCTGCCTATTATTCTGGTGATTGCTTTTTTTCAGATTGTTGTTTTAAAGCAGGCGTTGCCGCAGATGGGAGAGGTCCTTTTCGGCGCGCTTCTTGTGGTGGCCGGTCTTACCCTGTTTGTTCAGGGACTGGAAATGGGCCTGTTCCCCATTGGTGAGGCAATGGCCCATGCCTTAGCCAGGAAGGGCAGTCTTTTCTGGCTTCTCAGCTTTGCCTTTGCTCTGGGGTTCTCAACCACTGTGGCAGAACCTGCCCTTATCGCAGTGGCTTCGGAAGCAGCAAAGATTGCCGGTCAGGAGGGGCTTATTGATCCAGGTCCGGATTCTCTTAAGCAGTATGCCTTTGGTCTTCG
>JAFCZY010000310.1 GCA_019314105.1 Deltaproteobacteria bacterium | reverse complement strand
ATCCATAAAAACTTAAAAAAATATAATTTCATATTTTATCGTGTCAAGAGCATACGTTCATTCCACTATATATGGTTAAATCTATAGCATTTCACTAATACGAAAATGCACTGTCAGATATAAATTTTTGATTTCATAATAATCCAGCGGTTTTCGAACTACATGATTATCTGATATGCCTGATGGAAAACTGATAATAACCGGATACTCTCCAGATAAAATACCGTTCCCATTGCATCGCCAGCATTCGTAAACACCTATCCAGCCTTGTCCGGAACAGGAAGGGCACGTTAATTCTGTAAGGAGAGCAACATTAATTTGTCCACCCCGAAATGCCTGATCGGGTGTTAAAGTTATAACAACATTGAGATTCTCTCTTGGTTTACTTTTAGGTTGAGAAGTCTGCCTGAAATTGTTGAATATTCTGTCAAACAATTCATCAAATGACGGTCGATACGAATGAAAAGAGCGAGTAAGGCTTGCCGTACCCAGGCCCGTCGGCACTTCCTGCTCTGGTATTAAAGGTTCAACTCGTCTCCTTGGATCAGGCTTTGTGCTGTCACCATATCGGAGTTTTTTTTTTGACTAAAAACGGTTAAATCATGAGTCTGTCGTTTTATTGGATCTGATAACACAGAGTATGCCTCCTGAATGGCAAGGAACGGAGAAAGGTTTTCTCCGTAATGATCTGGATGAAATTCTTTGGCTAATTTCCGGTATGCTTCTTTAATATCATTCAGCGTTGCATCTGAAGTAATCCCTAAAATAAGGTAATAGTTTTTTGGCATGATATCCCCCCTTGATAAAAATTCCTCAATTGACCAATATCAAGATTCCTATTTTAATGATACGTATCTTAAAAATCAAAAACCTCATATGATTCCGGCATCTCATATGATTCCGGCATATTGATACCGTACAATCTGAAACTTAATTCACAATATTTATCTGCTAAAAAAATATAGTTATTGAAAATCTTCCATACATTTCCCCTTTTCAATAGTGGTTTTAAGTTCATCTGTACTTTTATCATACTGGTTAAAGAAACTCTCAAGCTTTTGGATAATATCGTCATCCTCACCAACAAGATAACGGGCTTTGTCCATAAATTGACTGCCAGCTTCACGAAAAATTTGCATTTCTTTTAACAGTGTCTTACGATTTTTATGCCGTTTTTTTTCCTGGGCAAGAACCGGGTGCAATTGTTTTATTGAAAATTCCACCAGCACATCCCTTGGCAATTTATATTCCCTGGCGAATGTATCCAGTGCACTTAAACAATTCCTGCTTAAAACAAATGTTTTTTGTTTTCGTTGATGGCTCTTGGGTTGATAATTCTGAACTTCATCAGCAATTTGATCAAAAATACTCTTGTCTTCAACCAGATGATCAAATATCGATTTTTGTTTTACACCAAGTTGGTTTGCAACCGCACTGAGCAAGTTGATAGTATGTTTAGGAAGTGTAAACGTTGCCCGAACCGATTGCATCCCTTTTAGTGTATCGAAAGACAAATTTGTTTTTTTAAAATTCGGTTCGTTCGTCATTTCGGGCCTCCTTTAAAAAGAAAATAAATAAGTAGCATTACTTTGTCAATAAAAATGTTTATCGTAATGAAAATTTTTATTGACATGGAATTTTTTGTAACTATTTTAATTTCGAAATGCAGCGGAAGTAAAAACTTCCATACCAAAAACCCAAATTAAAGGAGATAGAACTATGTTTACAAGAATGAGTGACATCGACAGAATGTTCGGAGCCATGGACCTGCTCCGAAACAAAATGGGCCGAATTTTCGGTGATTTTGACAGATCTCTTGACTATGGACCTGGATTAACTTTGAGCTCCAGTGGTCCGAGAACAAATCTTTATGAGGACGGAGACACTTTTGAAATAAGGGCAGAAGTACCCGGTATTGTAAAGGATGATTTAAATGTAAGTATTCAGGGGAATTACCTTGAAATCAACGGATCTCGATCCTTGGATACTCCTGAAGGGTATAAAATACACCGGGCTGAAAGAGGGACAAGCACTTTCTCAAGAAGTTTTACACTACCCAATGATGTTGATGCCGAAAAGGTTGAAGCAAATTTGAAAGACGGCATTCTCTATCTTAAGGTTCCAAAATCAGAGGCAGCAAAACCCAAACAGATAACCATCAGATAGCACATGGTTAGAAACCATAACAATTTTATATAAATAAGGAGGTATATCATGAAAGAAAGAAGAGATATTGCTAAAAAAGAAGAAAAAAACATCGAAAAAACAAGAGAGCTAAGATCAGCTATTCCGGCTGTTGATATTTATGAAAATGAAGATGAAATCCTTCTACATGCTGATATGCCTGGCGTTCTAAAAGAGGATGTCGCGGTGAATATTGACAATGGCACCTTGTCATTGTCCGGCGTGAGAAAGCTTGAAACAAAAGGGGTTTTAAAGTGGGAAGAGTTCAATGATGTTGAATACATCAGAAGTTTTTCAATACCCCAGACCATTGAGACTGAAAAGGTTGAGGCGGAACTAAAGGACGGAGTTTTAAAACTGCATCTGCCCAAATCAGAAGCTGCCAAACCCAAGCAGATTGAAATCAAGGCTGCTTAAAAGATTTTTTTTTAAAAGCACTGTCCCCATTTAGCATATGGGGACAGTGCTCCAAAAATTACATTATGGAGGAAGATAAAATGAAACTGTGGGATAGAATCACACGAGGAATGGAAGCTGGTTTTGATGCAGCTATTACAGCTGTTCATACCATTACCGAAAAGGCGGGAGAAGGCATCGAGATCACACGTCTGAGAAGAGAAAAGGCAAGACTTGAAACGGAGCTTACCAGACGATTGGCTGAACTTGGAAATGGTGTTTATGAAAAAATATCGGCTGATCGTCTTAACCCATCTTTTCGAACGAAAACTAATAAGGCAAGTAATTACAGGAAGTTATGCTTTTTAGATCTTCGTTATGGCACTACTTTTGTTTTCTTAATCGTTCTGCCAGGATGA
>JAFCZY010000309.1 GCA_019314105.1 Deltaproteobacteria bacterium | reverse complement strand
CAATGCATGTTGCACCAGTAAAAGAAACGGTATCACAAAACCAAAGGTTTTGTCAATCGCCACGACACCTTATCTCTTGATTTTACCCCTTTTTTGATGGTAGTTTCCCTTTCATGGACAGGACAACACCACAGCTTATTTCACTTCACGGGGGCCACAGCGGCCAGTATTGCAACCATGCTGAGGATTTGCTTGAAGATATTATCCTGCGGTATATCGAACTTGGGTTTACAAAAGTCGGGATTACCGAACATGTTCCGCCAATTAATGATAAATTTTTGTTTCCCGATGAAAAAAAGGCGAATCTTACGGCTGCTGATATCCATAAACGGTTTGAAAATTACTTTACCGAGCTCAATTCACTGAAGAAAAAATATGCCTCTAAAATTAAACTCTTTGCCGGGATGGAGACAGAAACCTGTACCGGCTATGCAGATCATATAAATGAACTGATCTCAATGTTTCAACCGGATTACATTGTGGGATCTGTCCACCATATTGATGATATCTTTTTTGATTATTCAAGAGAAGACTATGACAGAGCGGCTGGAGTCTGCGGCTCGTATGATGCAATGTATGAAAAATATTTTGACCTGCAATACGACATGATAAAAACGCTTAAACCATTTGTTGTAGGACATTTTGACCTGATCAGAATCTATGATGAAGATTATAAAAAAAGGCTTTTGCACCCGGAAATTAAACAAAAAATCATGAGGAATCTAACGCTTATCAAATCCCTGAACCTTGTCATGGATTTTAATCTCCGGCCCCTGGCAAGGGGTGAAGAAGAACCTTATATCACAAGCTCGATTCTTAAAAATGTTAAGAAAATGGGAATCCGGGTTGTTCCCGGAGATGATTCCCACAGCGTTAATGAAGCAGGTCTTTATGTTGACAAGGCAATCGAAATATTACAGACGTATGGGTTTGAAACTCTCTGGCCAGAGCCTATGCTTCTAACTTAAGGCCTGAAAGGAAAATAAACAAAAACGATAGAAATGAAACCTAAAAACCTTTCCATCATCCTTGTTGAACCCCAGGGACCGATCAATATCGGCTCAGTCTGTAGAACCATGATGAATTTTGGATTCACACAGCTTCGGCTGGTAAACCCCACAAAGCATTACAAATCTCTTCTGGCAAAAAAAATGGCTTTAAGCGCATTCACAGTTCTTGAAAATGCCTTGATGTTTGATGATCTTCAATCTGCTCTTTCAGATATACAGATTGCCTTTGGCACGACCCGGCGGTTTGGCAAATACCGGAACAATTTTTTTACACCGTCAGGTGCAGCTGAAAAACTTCGAAAAATAAATCAGGAGACAAGTTGTGCCCTGGTACTGGGGCCTGAGGACACCGGACTTGAAACAAAAGACCTTGATCTTTGCCAGCATTTTATCACCATCCCTACTCAGGATACCTATCCATCCATGAACCTGAGCCATGCCTTGGCAGTGCTGTTATATGAAGTGTCGTTAACATCTGATCCTGAGGAAAAGTCTTTTGAGCCACCATCCCAAAAGCTTGCGACCGGGGATGAAATTGAATATATGTTTTCCCATATAAAAGAAAGTCTTTTAAATATTGATTTTCTTGACAAACAAAACCCGGATCACCTGTTAAGAACATTCAGACGAATTTTCGGGGCAACAGGACTCACATCCAGAGATGTCCGAATCATCCGGGGGCTGATGAGCAGGATCGACTGGACAGAGAAGCAGAGAAAAAAAAGCTGCACACAAACTTGAGTCTGTATGCAGCTTTAAATTATATCATACCTAAAATTATTTATTATCAGATATGATCTATTTTCGTTCTACAATAAGTGCCATACCCTGACCACCACCGATGCAAAGCGTTGCCAGTCCATATCTTAAATCTCTTGCTTTCATTTCATACAAAAGTTTTGTTAAAATGGCACCGCCAGAGGCTGATACCGGGTGTCCCAATGCAATGGCACCCCCATTTACATTCACCTTCTCAATATCCATCTTTAGCTCACGCATGCAAGCTATGGCCTGAGATGCAAAGGCTTCATTCAGCTCGATCAAATCTATATCATCTATGGTCAGCCCTGCTTTTTCAAGGGCCAGCTTTGTGGCGGGTATCGGACCGATTCCCATTAATGCGGGATCAACCCCGGCAGATGCATAGGACACAATGGATGCCATGGGCGTTATCCCCAACTCATCGGCTTTGTCCTTTGACATGACAACCATGGCGGATGCGCCATCATTCATACCGGAAGACGTTCCTGCTGTTACAGACCCCCCCTTCCTGAATGGGGGTTTTAATTTCTGAAGACCTTCTATAGTGGTACCAAACCTCGGGTGTTCGTCTGTATCAAATATTTTGGGTTCCCCTTTTCTCTGGGGAATTTCAACCGGAACGATCTGTTCTTTAAATTTTCCTTCCTTGATGGCTTTTTCAGCAAGCTGCTGGCTTCGAAGCCCAAGTGCATCCTGATCTTCTCTGGAAACATTATATTTTTCAGCAACATTTTCAGCCGTCTCTCCCATGGTGTTTCCGCTTAAGGGATCAAAAAGAATCAATTGATCCATAAGCTGTCCATGCCCCAGACGATACCCCCATCTGGCTTTTTTCAGCATGAATGTGGCATTGCTCATACTCTCCATTCCACCGGCGACAAGAATATCTGCATCACCGGATTTAATCACCTGTGCTGCAAGCGTAACCGCTTTAATACTTCCGGCACATGCCTTGCTGATAGTGAACTGGGGTTTTTCCTGAGGGATACCCGCCTTAACCGCCACAACACGGGCTGAGTTAATGGGAAGATCACCTGTTTTGTAACCGGATGCATAGATCACCTCATCAATCTGATCGCCGGTCAACCCGGCTCTCTTGATAACTTCTTTAATAGGAATGGGTCCAAAATCAATATCACTCAACGGTGCAAGAGATCCACCAAATCTACCGATTGCCGCTCTACAGGCAGCTGCTATAACAACTTCTTTCATTTTTCCTCCTGAAAAATACACATTATTATATTTTAACTTTA
>JAFCZY010000308.1 GCA_019314105.1 Deltaproteobacteria bacterium | reverse complement strand
ACTTATTCCAGGCAACCAATCCACCTGAGTCTTTAAAGCTTGAATAAGGGCCGACTTATCAGGAAACTTTGAACTTGGCTTTTTAATCTTATCACTATCTTTAGCCTTTTTCTCTTCCTCCCTCTGTCTTCTTCTTTCCTTTAATATGCGCTCTGACCGTCTATAAGAAGCATCCTTTTTTAATTTATTCTTCCTGTAAAACATCCTGGTCGTTATGGGACCGGCAATACCGTCCGCTTTTAGTCCAAATGCTTTTTGTGCGTCATAGATACCATTAGCAAACTCTATAGAATCCGCTTTTATCCCCGGCTTTTTGTAAAACAGGAATGGTTTCCAACCTAATTTCTTCTGCCAAAACAGATTATTTTCTGCAGCTTTTTTGTAATCTATTTCTCTTTCTACTACTTGGCTTTCGGCAGATGGTACTATACCCGTTTCGATATTAGATACTGATTTTCCTAAATCGATTTTCCCTGATTTGGGATCTCGTGCCTGTTCTATCAGCTTTTTAAATTCCTCGGGTTTTTTTCCACTTTTCTGCATGGCTTCTACTAATTGTAATAGTTCTTTCTCGGTAACCTTTTTACCTTTGCCCGTTTCAAATACTTGTTGCAGGTCTTTAATCATCTGTCCTTTGAAATCCTTTTCCCACTCCTTTCGAATCTTGACAATCTCTGGATCATTAGGATTGATGGAGTTCAAATTTCCGCCGATACGCCCTCCTTTGCCGGGTTTAATTTTCTTACAGGCTTCATTGCTCCCCATAAATTTGCCTATCGGAGAAGATGCCAGTAAATCAATTAGGAAATTGTGGAAACGATTTCCAACGATCGCATTCATCAATTGTTGGGCGGCAGGCTTGGCGATTTCGTCCTTAAAATAGTCTGTACGGGTAAGCAGATTCAATCCTGCCGATATACCAAGCTGTGCAACAAGCCCCCACACACAACCTAAACCAGGAGGGCTGCCACAAGAAATAATTTGTACACCGATTCGAATTGCAGTAATGACATCGGAAAGGATACTCCCCCATTCTTTAATGGTCTCGATAGCATAGACAAAACGTGAAATGATGCCCTCATGCTCCTGATATTTTTTTTCCATTTCATTTTTTAAATCCACTATTTCGCAACACAATGGTTGTGTTTCTTCCAACAGTTTCGCATTGGCTTCTCTTGCAAACTGGTTGAGCACAGTACTGATAATCGATTTGATGCATCCGCTGAATCTGGAATACGCCAAGACAATCATATTTTTGAAAATGCTTACTGCAAATAAAATGATAAGTTTGGTTGCTCCTTTCTTCCAGCCACCAAAGAGGCCACCCTTATCATTGAGTTTATCTGAATCGGTGTGGTGCTTCCGGAATTTTGCTTTCATTTTGTCAAAAAAGTCGCTGACCTTATCAAATACTTTGCCAAAACGAAAGCGAAGCGCACCAAAAATCCTGCCTTTTCTACTGCTCCAAAACCGTATTTTCTTAACATTTTTGTCTTGAAATACGGCCTTGCTGGATAAGGGCAGGTTCAATTTTTTATCGATCTTTGTCTTTTTCTCAATACCAGCAGCGTCTTTTTCCAGAAATTTTTGGGGAGTCTTTACGCCAGGTCGCTTTCCTTTTGCCCAATTATGCCTTCTTTTCTCCCAGTTTTTAGCTAATCCCTTCCAATCGATCCCTTTAGCCTGAATCATTTTTTTGTTAGCCTTTGTGGGAGAGCTATCAACTTTACCCACGGTTAAGCTTCTATTGATAGCACCAGGCATCGGTTTAGACATGAGATTGGTTGACATTGTAGGACGTTTTTTTCGTACCTCTTTCAGAAGGGGATCTAACTCAGCCAACTGCTTATCAATCTCTTTTGGAAATTCTTCGGATTTCCACTCTTTGGGTATTATAAAATATACATACAACCCATCTTTTAACTTATAAACCCAAATCCGTTTATTATAATCCGGCGGTATTAAGATGGCCTTTTTTCTATCTGCTCGTCCACGCTCTTGTTCAAACTTAGAATAATTAATCTCATCAGGAAAGCGTTCGCCTAAGTCTAGGTTATCACCTTTAATCGAAGATGGAATAGGGGGCCCAATATCTTTGTGCACTCTCTTAACAAAATCTTCGAATCCCTGGCGGTAATTACCCGTTTGTTGAAACCCTGTACCCACCAGGGAAGCCCATGAAATGGGAAAGTCAGAAGGGATGAGCGGTTTCAGCTCACCAACTTCGAAGTTACTGGGAAAATTAGGCGTAAATATCCATTTTTTATTCTTTATTTTAGGTCCATACTTTACCCTACTCTTCGACTTTATTTTACGCCATTTTGAAAATTTTTCTTTACTACTTTTTGGCGAAGGCATGTTTTTATAGGTCAAAGACCTGACTTTTTGCGAAAGAATATGCTTTTCTTCTGAAGATTCAGTTGCAAAAATTCCGGAAACGATCTGCTGATCGCTTTTGTATAAATCGGCGAATCCGACGAGGTTTAACTGTTTGTCATTTCTCGTTCCGCCGGGTATAGGGGCCTCCGTTATTAATTTGGGATCTTTTTCCCGTAAACGTTCCTGAATTTCTTTATGCGCCCAATTACCTATCCCCTCATACCGCTGTACCTTGCGGTTTAGTGGGTTGCTCCCCTTCTGATGGATGACGTGAGTCAGTTCATGGGCCAATAAGTGTTTACCAACAGTGCTCATAGGGTCGAAATTCCCTTGGTTAAAATAAATATTATTTCCATGGGTAAATGCCTGTGACCGGATATCTTTATTCAATTGGGAAGCTTCATAGCCCGTATGGATTCGCACATGACTAAAATCTTCACCTAAAATCCCCTCCATCTTCCCTTGTATTTCCTTTGGAAGAGGTTTTCCGATTTCCTTCGTCAAGCGTAATCTTTGTTCAAATTGCTGCGAAGCCTCTAATTGGCCATTAGATCCCTGGATAAAGGATGATGGGCTGGGATTAATATGTCCTGTTTGTTTTACATCCTTTTTTTGAACATTTTCCGAATGAGATATATCGCCCGATGTTGTTGTTTT
>JAFCZY010000037.1 GCA_019314105.1 Deltaproteobacteria bacterium | reverse complement strand
CGGACACTGCGGCGTTGTGGAAAACGGGATTATCGACAATGATGCGTCTCTTGACCTTCTGGCAAAAACCGCCCTGTCCCATGCCAAAGCCGGTGCCGACATGGTCGCCCCATCGGATATGATGGACGGCAGAGTCGGTGAAATCAGGCAAACCCTTGATGAAGAGGGATTGTCTCACATCCCTATCATGTCCTATGCCGTCAAATACAGTTCAGCCTTTTATGGTCCTTTCCGGCAGGCGGCTGAATCAGCCCCTCAGTTTGGTGACCGAAGAACCTATCAAATGGATCCTGCCAATGCCATGCAGACATTATCATGGTAAAACCGGCCTTGTCTTATCTGGATATTATCTGTCGATTAAAAGAAGAAATTGATCTTCCCATTGCTGCCTATAATGTCAGTGGTGAATATTCAATCATGAAAGCCGGAGAAATGATGGGCTGGGTCAATGCAAATGAACTGATCATGGAGACCCTTTTATCCATTAAAAGAGCGGGTGCGGATTTAATCCTGACCTATTCCGCCATTGACGCGGCAAGGGAGCTGAATAAATAATGAATCCTCCTCATGGACACGGCCAAGCCAACACCCTTCGTCTGGTTGCCTGGGAAACCACCCGCCGGTGCAACCTTTCCTGCAAGCATTGCCGGGCGGTAGCAGAAGACCATCCCTATGACAATGAACTGGATACTCAGGCATCTTTTAAATTATTGGATCAAATCAAAGAAGTGGGTGATCCCATTATTATTCTTACCGGCGGAGAACCGCTGTTAAGACATGATATTTTTGACATTGCCGCCTATGGAACAACATTAGGGCTTCGCATGGTCATGGCACCTAACGGGACGCTGATCACTGAAGAAACCACTAAAAAAATGAAAGATTCCGGCATAAAAAGAATCAGTGTCAGCCTTGACGGTTCAACACCTGAAACCCATGATGAGTTTCGAGGACTTAAAAATGCCTTCAATGATTCCATCCGGGGTATCAAAATTGCCAAAGCTGCCGGCCTTGAATTTCAAATCAACACGACCATCACAAAAACCAATCTGGATCAAATACCAAAGATATTATCGCTGGCAGAAAATTTAGGGGCAGTTGCCCATCATATTTTCCTCCTGGTTCCCACAGGACGGGGAAAATATATTATTGACAGCGAAATCAATGCAAAAGAATACGAAGAAACCTTAAACTGGTTCTATGATCAAAGGGATAAAACCAGCCTTCAACTCAAGGCAACCTGCGCTCCGCACTATTACAGAATATTACGGCAACGTGCCAAAAAAGATGGTAAGAAAGTAAATTTTGAAACCCATGGCCTGGATGCTGTCACAAGAGGGTGTCTTGCCGGAACAGGATTTTGTTTTATTTCCCATGTGGGACGGGTTCAAACCTGCGGTTTCCTTGATGTTGAATGCGGTAATATTACCCGGCAAACTTTCAAAGATGTCTGGGAAAATTCTCATGTTTTTAAAACACTCAGAGACTTTAATAATCTTGAAGGCAAGTGCGGTATTTGTGAATACAAGAGAGTTTGTGGCGGATGCCGCGCCCGTGCCTATGAAGCAACGGGCGATTATCTTGCAGAAGAACCGTTATGTTCCTATCAGCCCCATAAAATCAAATAGAGTTGAGCATTAAGGTAATGGGTCTGTCTTCTTCCGAACTTCCTGTAAATCTTACCGGTCCCGGGCGTCTGTACCGATCCTGATTCGATTCCATCGCCAGCCACCCCTTCCTTACGGTTTTAAAAATCCTGAAGGCATTTGAATCTAACCCCACCAGGCTCTTTTCAATCACAAGGGTAAGTTTTCCTTCTCTTTCCTCAAGATGCATCAGTTTTGCAATAGGAATCCCAATGGGTTCCCATTTATCAAATTTTTTCTCAAGATTCTTGATGGCCGCCATTTGTCCCGTCGCTCCATTTGCAATCAGATGGAATGCTGTCATACCCAGATTATAGGTATAGTTACAGTCAAAATAGGTGGGGTCAGATCCCCGCCCGTCATATCCGTAAAAATGGGTTCGGGTTTTAAATTTAGGGTCAGATTTTTTAAATATCTGAACAACAGACGCGGGCAACGCATCCTCCGGGCCGATCAACTCATGGTTGACCAATGCCTGTTTCAGCGTTTTCAGAGAAATAATGGATTCTTTAATTAACAGGTGGGTATCATCATAATTTTTAAATACAGCTATTGCAAATTTATCTGGATTAAGTTTAGCATTTTCCATAATTAATTTATAATAGGACCTCTCAATACCGATTTTATATTTTCCCTGTTCCTTTAATACGTCCAGATATTCCTTGACCATATCCATGATAATTTTTTCAGTTTTCACTTCGGAAAATTGAAAATTACCATGGTTATCCCGTTCCCCCAGAAGGCCTTCCTGAAAAAATGACGGCAGTTGATCAAACAAATCATCATCCCTTAAATTCCAGATAAAAAATTTGTCTTTATCCCCCATGCCACGCGCCATCCGCCTTAAATATTCCAGTTTATCCGTTAACGTCGGGAAGGCATCATGAAAATCCGTGTCATGGATATGGTTATAGTCAGCAATAATGGTATTGAGTTTAATGATAAACACTTGAATCTCATTAATAAATTCAAGGATGCCTTCAGGAATGATCATAACACCAAAATTCTTCCCGTTTGCAGCTCTTTTTACAATGATATCACATATCAATCTGGACAAATGACGCAAGGTCATGCCATATGCGGTATAATCAACTTCCCCCTCTTTCTTCGCCTTTTCGATTCTCTGTTGATCCGTGTAATCCGCCAGTTCTTCACCAATCAGAGAAATATTGGCATGGGTCTGGAAAGCACATTCCAATGTCAGGTGACTGGCAACTCTCCCCATGACTTTACAAACATGCCAGTATTTAACATCTGAACTGGCATCGGTTGTGAGATTACTGATATTCTGCGAGAATGCCCTTGCAGCCGTATGGAACCCAAATGATATGGCGCAGAGTGTCTCATTATCATCCGTTTTTACCTGTATATCTCCATCAATGGTTTTAGGGACACCAATGACCTTGATACCGTCACGTTTAAACTTCTGAGCAAGAAAGGCAGCATTGGTATTTGAATCATCCCCGCCAATCACTACCAGGGCATCCAGGTTAAGATCCCTACAGGTTTTCAACGATAATTCCATTTTATCAGGGGAATTAATTTTAGTTCTCCCGGTTTTAATCATGGAGAATCCGCCCATATTCCGATATGCATCCACAAGGCTTCGGGTGATTTCAACATATTTTGATTCAAGTAACCCATCCGGTCCCATAAGGAATCCAAACACTTTGGAGTCTGAATTATATTTTTTTACTTCATCATACAGCCCGGCAATTACATTATGCCCACCAGGCGCCGGCCCTCCTGAAAAAACAACCCCGATATTCCGGCACATCGAAAATGTCCGCTTGACACTTTCATCCTTGCCATCCCAAGGGACAAGCCTTTGAACATTATTTTTAACAATATCGGGAAGCTGTTTTCCCGCTTCCTTAGTATTGCCGAATTTATGTTCCGGACACTCTTCTATGGTGGTATACTTTGATGAAAAAATCTTAATTTTCTTTGGAGAAAATGATCGCCTTTCAATGGTTTCCGTATTTACATCCGAAATCACATGCTCTGTTTTCGGGTGATTTAATAAAAATTCAAGTGAGTTATACCTCTGATGCTCCATGTCCACTCCTGTTATTCATTGGTTCATTTTTACGCTCAAGTATCCATCCATCATTAAATGCACAATATGATGAATAACGCAAACAAGTAAAGCAATCCCAAATTCGCCAAAATAGGATACCTGTATCACAACTGCTAAGGCCAGAGTCTTCTGAGACCCCATAAAAATAATACTTTCCCGGCATCCTTTTTTTATATCAAAAAATTTTACCAATAAAAAAGAAACCCCCAAAAGCATTAAATGGAAAGCGCTGACAAGAAGAACGATATAAAAAAATGCCGCCCCTTCTCCCAAAAGTGTCTGTTTTGCCCCTGAAAGGGAAATAAAAACGATCCCGATAATCATCCACTGGTTAATGACCTGTAATTTGAATTTTTCTAAATAATTTTCTTTAAAAATTTTAGCCTTTGCCCATATCCCGATCAACAAAGGGAAAAGGACAAGCAGAAACAATTTAGTGGTAATGGCACCCTGATCAATAACCAGTTCTTTTTCCATGTTTTGGAATGACAAAAGGATGGAAAGTATGACAGGGATAGAAAATATACTGACAAAATTCGATAAAATTGTTACAAAAAGGGCATGGGCCATGTTACCGCCTGCAATACCTGTCATCACAATTCCGGAAGACAATGTTGTGGGCATTACCGCCACGATAAAAAGGCCAATGACTACTCCGGTTTCAAGTGGGAGAAGGCAAAGCAGTCCGGCGGCGATGGGTGAAAAAAGAACAATGACGGTCAATGCTAAAAGCGTTGATTTAACATCTTTAATTCCTGCTCCTATCTGATCACTTTCTATCAAAAGACCTGAAATAATAAAAATTAAAAATATCAAGATCCCCGGACCATGGTTATCTTTTAGAACAATCCCGATTTTTGCCAGACTGTTTGACGCGTCTAAGATGACCACCACAAAAATGGAAATAAGACTGAGTAAAAACCATTGTTTTTTAATTTTTTGTATCATATTTGTTTCTCAATAATTAAAATTAATAGGGATATTTATGATACATTACGACTTGAGTCAATCTTTCGTTCAAATTATCCTCCACACGCCTTGATTCTGATTCAAGAAAAATGGTAAAGACCATACAAAATAATAGAATTCAAGGAGTCCACAAAATTGGGGTTTAATATATTTAAAAAAAAGCACTCTGAAAAAAAAGAACAGAGAACCGGGATCTTTTCAAGGCTGAAAAACGGGCTGTCAAAAACAAGGCAGGTATTAACCACTGATATCAATGAGCTTTTTGTTTCCAGCAAAGCGATTGATGAAGCGCTTTTTGAAGAATTGGAAGAACTTTTGGTGACATCAGATCTTGGAATTGATGTCACTATGGAAATGATGGAAAGAATAAAGAAAAAAGCCAAAAAACTTTCCACTGCAGATGAACTCAAACAGGTGTTAAAAGAAGAATTGATCGGACTGTTCCCAAAAAAGGATGATGCCGAAAATGAAAAATCGATTACAAAACCCCATGTTATAATGGTGGTTGGTGTCAATGGAACCGGCAAAACCACGACTTTGGGGAAGCTTGCCATGAAGTTCACATCCCAGGGGAAAAAAGTACTCATTGCCGCAGCAGACACCTTCAGAGCAGCCGCCATTGAACAAGTCGAAATATGGGCGAATCGATCCCGTGCCTCTATTGTCAAACATAAAGAAGGCGCTGACCCGGCAGCCGTTGCCTATGATTCTGTTGAGGCATCTCTTGCCAGGGATATTGATATTGTCTTAATTGATACGGCCGGAAGGCTTCATACACAAAAGAATCTAATGGAAGAACTGAAAAAAATAAAGCGCTCTATTAATAAAAAGCTGCCGGGTGCTCCCCATGAGGTATTAATGGTTTTAGATGCAACCACCGGACAAAATGCAATTTCCCAGGCAACCCTGTTTAATGAAGCTGTTGGACTAACCCAGATTGCGTTGACAAAACTTGACGGAACTGCAAAAGGCGGTATTGTTGCTGCTATCGCAAGCACCATGGGCCTGCCGATAAAATATATTGGTGTGGGAGAAAAAATTGAAGATCTTCAAGCGTTCGATTCAACCCTCTTTATTAATGCATTATTTGATTAAATCATCATAAGGATTACGTATAACAATGTTTGGGATCGAAAATTACCCGGGATTCATTCTTGCCGCAATTATTCTCAACCTGACACCGGGTGTTGATACCATGTATATACTGACCCGAAGCGTTTCTCATGGAAAAAATGCAGGGCTGGTATCCGTTGCCGGGATTATGTCCGGTTGTCTTGTCCATGTCCTTTGTGCAGCCTTTGGATTGTCTCTGATTTTATCACGCTCTGCGTTTATTTTTATGCTGGTTAAATGGGCCGGAGCATTCTATCTGATTTATCTGGGGTTAAAAATGCTGTTGGGGAAAAACAGCGCACTTAAAACCTCCCCATCGGTTTATGAAGCTATGAGTCTAATAAAAATATACAAACAAGGGGTGCTCACCAATGTTTTAAACCCTAAGGTAGGGTTGTTTTTTCTCTCTTTTTTACCTCAGTTTATTAATCCAAATCATGTAAACGGGCCCATACCTTTTCTCATTTTAGGGGGTACGTTCCTTGTAACCGGAACGATCTGGTGTCTTTTTCTGTCATTAACTGCTGCATTAATGACAAACACATTAAGACATAACAAAATAGCGGGCACCTTATTACAGAAATTTTCCGGTATGATTTTTATCGGATTTGGATTAAACATCGGCTTTAATAATGATTGATGCTTGAATTAAACCATTTAACGTTTGTCAAACACGCTTGTCATTTTATCAAGAAATGCATTGGGTACGATATTAAGCTTTTTAAAAGCATCTGATGTAAAAAGAGCAAATTCACCTGTGCTCGTTGCACACAGCCGACCTTTTTCATTGTAAATTTCTCCAGCCATGATGGCATTCCTTTCATCCACCCGTTCTTTAATATATCCAATAATCTCAAGCCTTGACCCAATGGTAACCGGCTTTAAAAAAGAGATCTTCATGGTTTTTGTCAGGATAAACCGTTTTGAAAGATAGATGGCGGCCCACCCCATAATTTCATCACATATGGTGGACAATACACCGCCATGGACAATATTGCTCCACCCTCTTAAATGATCCGGCACAGTAACAATGGATCGAAGTTTTTCCCCATTGGCTTCAAAGGTCATCTTAAGCCCATGATGATTTTCAGAACCGCACCCAAAACAATTCATATCCACATTGGGAATTTTTTCCCATTCTTTTGTATTCATCTTTTTCTCCGGCAATATTTTTCCTTATACAAATTTTTCAAGTAGCGCTGCAAACCGGGTTTCGTCCAGTATTGTAACACCAAGCTTTTGCGCCTTTGCAAGCTTTGATCCTGCCTTTTCACCCGCAATAAGAAAGTCGGTTTTTGAGCTGATGCTTGGCGTAATACTGGCGCCAAGCCTTTCAAGTTGTTTTTTGGCCTCGGTTCGAGGCATACTCTGCAATGTGCCGGTCAGCACAATTCGTTTGTTGTTAAACGGATTATCCTGAGATTCGGCAATGACCGGCTGGTCATTGGTAATGATAACACCGGAAAGGATGATATTTTCAATAATTGCCTTGTTTTCGACGTTAGAAAAAAATTGACAAACCGCCGATGCAGTTTCCGGACCGATTCCCTTGATCTCTTCTAAAACTTCTTCAGATGTTTCCATGATATCATTGAGAGTAGAAAATTGTTCTGAGATCAGTTTGGCTGCCCTTTCTCCTGTATGATCAATCCCCAGTGCATAAATAAAGCGCCTTAAAGAAATTTTTTTTGATTCTTCTACTGACTGCACCAGGTTGGTTGCAGATTTTTGAGCCATCCGGTCAAGACAAGCCAATTTCTCTTTTTCCAAAGAAAAAATATCTGCAAACGATTTGAGCATGCCTTCATCCACCAGTTGAACAACACTCTTTTTCCCAAGCCCATCTATGTCAAACGCTTTTTTTGAAACAAAATGCCTGATCCTCTCTTTTAACTGGGCCTGGCAGGATGCATTGACACACTTATTAATATAGGACTTATCCAGTTTGGTTTTTTCGATTTTACTCTGGCAGACCGGACAATGGACCGGCATTTTAAAAGGAACTTCATTCCCCTTTCGTTCTGATTCAATAATTTTCACCACTTTGGGGATGACATCCCCTGCCCTCACCACAAGGACCTTGTCACCCATACGAATATCTTTTCTTTTTATTTCATCTTCATTGTGTAAAGTGGCTTTTGAAACCATGGCACCCCCAATATTGACGGGTTCCAGTATGGCAACGGGGGTGAGCGCTCCTGTCCGACCCACCTGAACAACAATGTCTTTTATGGTTGTGGTCTTCTGCATGGCAGGGAATTTATAGGCAATGGCCCATCTCGGACTTTTGATTTTTTCACCCAATTGCTGCTGAAGAGAAATATCATCGACCTTGATCACCATGCCGTCAATTTCATAGGCAAGGCTATCCCTCAGCGTTTCAAGTTCCTTATAAAATTTTAAAATCCCATCTATGGTCAGACCTGACTTTATATGCGAATTCACCGGAAACCCAAAATCTTTGAGTGTATCAAGTGTCAAAGACTGGCTTTGAAAAGAAATCCCCTGTACAAGACCTGTACCATAAACAAAAATATCAAGGGGACGGGAGGCTGTTATTTTAGAATCCAATTGGCGCAAAGAGCCGGCTGCGGCATTTCTCGGGTTGGCAAAAACGTTTTTACCCTGTTCAAGACGACCGTTGTTCAACTGATCGAAATCAGCCCGTTTGATGATGATCTCTCCCCTGACTTCAAGCAGGGAAGGCGCTCTCATTTTTCCTTCATGTAATTTTAAGGGAACAGACCGAATGGTCCGGACATTTTGGGTGATGACTTCGCCTGTGACACCGTCCCCCCGGGTGGTTGCCTGTACAAGTGTTCCGTTTTCATATTTTAATTCAACCGCAACCCCGTCCAGCTTGGGTTCAACCGTATATATGATGTCCTCTTGATTTAAATTTTTAATGGCTCTCTTGTGAAAATCCAAAACATCCTGATCGTTGAAAGCATTATCAAGACTTAACATGGGAATTGAATGAACCGCTTGTTTAAATCCACTTAAAGGCGGTGCTCCCACTCTTTTTGTCGGCGAATCCGAAGTTGAAAATTGGGGAAATTCTTCTTCTATTTCAATGAGCCGTTTGAGCATCATGTCATACTCAACATCTGAGATCACAGGATCATCTAGAACATGATAGCGATAGCTGTGCCCTGTCAATTCCTTTTGAAGTCTTATAGCTTCTTTTTTTATCCGGTCTGTATTTGGGTCATTCATTTTCACACAATTTTTCAGCAAAGGCCATCACAGATTCACATACATTCTGCCGTGCCAGTTTAAAGCGTTTTTTCCTGAACCCGTGATCCCAGTCTTTTGATGCCACACTGTCAGACACGACAAGGACGCCTGCAATGTTTACTTTTCGATAAGCAGCAACGGAAAAAAGGGCTGAGCATTCCATTTCAACCGCCTGGGCCCCAAGTTTCCTGAAATACGCCACTTTATTTTCCGTCTCCCTGTAAATGGCATCCGTGGTCCAAATGGTTGCTTTTTGAAAACCAATTTCCCTTTCCGTCAAGTGATCTGCCAAGTGGTCCGTTAAATTTAAATCAGGAGTTGAACTGGGAATTTTTCTGTCCAAAACTTTATAATTACAGGATGTTCCCTCATCCACAATGGCTTTATACGGAAGCAGTATATCTCCTACCTCAAACTGATCCGTCACAACCCCACACCAGCCAATGACAATAATTTTATCAGCCCCTTTAGCAATTAAAGACTCTAACAGCATTACAGCATAAGGAGCACCGATAAAGGGTCCGGCAACACAAAACCCCTTATCACACACATCCGGTGTCATAAGGGTACTCATAAAAAAAGGGGAAACCTCAGGGCTTACAGCAGTTGATTTTATAAAATTAATATCGGGTTCACAACTTACCATCACAGCGACAGAACCAATATCAGGCGCTCGTCGTGCCCCCAGAGGAGGCACGATAGCGTCATTATTCAGGTCCGACCAGGTCGGATAGTTCATCCTTTACCTCATCAATAATATCATAAACCCATGCAATGTCTTCAATGGAAAGCCTGCCGGCTTTTGAAGGTGCCCTGTCTGTTCCATCTTTCTTTTTTAAAATCCTGGGTCCCACCTGAACTTTTGGTTCACCCTCTCCATATTGATGAATCGAAATAAGAAGGCCTGTTTCTTCGTTTTTCCATTCTTTTAATTTTTTATCCTTTTCAGGATCATATCCTGCCATATCTCTTCCCTCCACAATAAATTTTATAGTCTATAACATAGAAAAATCTGCAATATTTTTAAACAGTCCTGACACGGATGATAACAAAGCGATTCTGTTTTGTCTTAATTTTGGATCCTCTGCCATTACCATGACATCATCAAAAAAAGTGTCCACTTTGGGTCTTAAAGTGGCAATATGCGAGAGTGCTTTATTATAATTTCCTTCTTGAATCAAACCTTCTACGATTTGACGGACCTCATTGACAGCACTGAATAGTTCCTTTTCCGAAGGATCTTCAAAAAGGCTTTCATCCACAGACAGGCCTTCTTTTACTTTTGCTTTTTTAATAATATTTTCAACCCGTTTAAACGTAATTGAAAGTGGTTCAAAATCCGGTTCTTTTCTT
>JAFCZY010000307.1 GCA_019314105.1 Deltaproteobacteria bacterium | reverse complement strand
CAAGATTGAGAAGCTTTCCTGAAAAAGTACCCGCTTTAATTTCAAGTTTCTCATTGCTTTTAGAAAAATCAACCAAAATTCTTGCTGGAGCAACCGGATCATCCTTTGATAAAATAATGGCATTGGGCCCTTTGTAAAAATCTTCCATCAAGGCTGCATCTGTGCCTTCCGCTGCTCTTTTCATCAGTGAATTTTTAACAACTTCTATCCGAACGCCTTCATTTCTTAGCTGCGAACGAAGATCCGTCATTTTTAATACATCCAGACCTTTATAGTCAATCAGTATTGAGATTTCAGATTCAGAAACTTCTTTAGCGAGCCTGTCGACCAGTTCTTTTTTTTGGGAAATATTCAGCAATTTTCTTACACCTCCTTCCATTTATTATATTTTTTCGAAGGTGCCAACTAAACCAAAATAAAATCATATCATTTTCCATCTCGGCAGGCCGGCAAATCCGATTATGCCCTTTTAAAAAAAGCACACCTACTGTCTATGACAGGTTTAAAAATTTATTTTATCAATAAGGGATCCATTTTTATACCCGGACCCATTGTTGAAGATACGCTAATTGTTTTTACGTAAGTTCCCTTGCTTGAAGCAGGCTTTAAAGCCATTAACTTATCTAAAAAGGCTTTAGCGTTTTCAGTCAATTTTTCTGCTCCAAAAGAAACCTTTCCGATCGGCACATGAACAATTCCTGCTTTTTCTACTCGAAAATCTATTTTACCGGATTTCAATTCGTTTATTGCTTTTTCAAGTTCAAAGGTTACTGTTCCTGTTTTAGCATTCGGCATTAATCCACGGGGTCCGAGAATTCTTCCCAATTTTCCGACACTGCCCATCATATCCGGAGTTGCAATGGCTTTATCAAAGCCAAACCATCCCTCTTGAATCTTTTTAATGGTCTCTTCATCGGCAATAAAGTCTGCTCCTGCATCCAAGGCCTCTTTTTCTTTCTCGCCTTTTGCAAAAACCAATACTTTTACCTCTTTACCAAGTCCATTGGGCAATATAACCGTACCCCGAACCATTTGATCAGCATGCCGAGGGTCAACACCTAACCTCACGGCAACATCAACAGTTTCATCGAACTTTGCATGGCTCGTAGAAACCGCAAGCTCCAAGGCTTTCAGTGGATCGTATTGAACCGTTCTATCGACCTGTTTAAGTGCTTCTGTCTGTTTTTTACTCAGCTTTGGCATTTTCATCACTCTTTTACTTAAAGTTAAACTACTTCTATCCCCATGCTTCTTGCTGTACCTGCAATAATCTTCACAGCTGCATCAATATCTGAGGCATTTAAATCTTCTTTTTTGGTTTCAGCAATTGCAACCAGTTGATCCATGGTGACTTGTCCAACCTTGTCCCGATTGGGCTCACCAGATCCCTTTGCAATCTTCGCTGCCGCCAGCAGCAATCTGGATGCCGGTGGTGTTTTTGTAATAAAGCTGAATGATCTATCCTGATATACGGTGATAACGACGGGAATAATAGATCCTGCGTCATTGGCAGTCTTTGCATTAAAAGCTTTACAGAAATCCATGATATTGACGCCATGCTGACCTAAGGCCGGCCCGATAGGCGGAGATGGATTTGCTTTTCCTGCTTCAACCTGAAGCTTTATTTGTGTCATTACTTTTTTTGCCATTTTTTAACTCCTGAAACTTAACTATTTAACGATACTATATTTTAGTCACCTGTATAAAATTCAGTTCCACAGGGGTCGGACGTCCAAAAATACTTACCAACACCTTAATCTTTTCCTTGTCAGGTGACACATCTTCCACCGTACCATTGAAACTTGAAAATGGTCCGTCAATAACCCTGACGTCATCGCCTATCTCAAAAAAGTATTTCGGTTGAGGTTTATTCCTGCCCTGTTGCATTTTATCAACAATATCCTGAGCCTCTTTGTCACTTATCGGTGCCGGTTTGTTTTTACCACCCAGAAAACCGGTAACCTTTGCAGTGGAATTTACAATATGCCATGTTTCATCATCCAGATGAATTCTAACAAGAATGTACCCCGGGTAAAATTTCCTTGAAGATTCCTTTTTCTTCCCATTAACAAGTTCAACAATGTTTTCAGTTGGAATAAGAATCTCACCAAATTTTTCAGGGTGTTTGGAAGCTTCTATTTTTTCTTCCAAAGCAACTTTTACTTTTTGCTCATGACCTGAATATACATGTACGACATACCATTTTAGCGACATGTTACTACTTCCCTTGTTTTATGTCAGGACAACCTGAACAAGCTTTGAAAGACCTAAATCAAAAAGTCCTAGAAAAACTGCAATAACAAAAACAAAAATTATCACAACAATGGTTGTCCCTGTGGTCTGTTTACGAGTCGGCCAAGTCACCTTTTTTAACTCCATTTTGACCTCGCGGAAAAAATCCATTGCTTTTTGAAAAAAATTTGGCTCACCCGATTTTGCATCAATCATTTTTTTTTCTGATTTTGCTTTTAACGGACTTGCTACTATTGCCGATTTTGAACTTGAAAAATCTGAAGCGTTATCAGAATGATCTATCTTATTTTCCGCTACCGCCCTTGGATTTTTCTTTTCACTTACAGGCTTTTTTTTCTGTAATCGTGACATACAACTCCTAAGTCTGTCTTAGCAACCCAAATTATTTTTTGTATTTAGATTACAAGACTAAAAATGTGGCAGGTCAGGAGGGAGTCGAACCCCCAACATCCAGATTTGGAGTCTGGCGCTCTGCCAATTAGAGCTACTGACCTGCAAAAAACTATTGCTATTTAATCTTTGTTTCTTTGTGCATTACGTGTTTATTGCAAAATTTACAATATTTCTTAAACTCAATTTTATCTGGAGTTTTCCGTTTATTCTTAGTCGTTGTATAATTTCTTCTCTTGCACTCTGTACAGGCAAGAGCAATATTTACTCTGTCCACTATAAAACTCCTTTGGAGCTTATTCTACAATTTCACCGATAACACCGGCACCAACAGTACGGCCACCTTCTCTGATGGCAAACCTGAGCTCTTTTTCCATGGCTATGGGGTTAATCAGCTCCACATTAATGGT
>JAFCZY010000306.1 GCA_019314105.1 Deltaproteobacteria bacterium | reverse complement strand
GGTTGATAGGCGTAACACCATGTCAGCAGTTTGAAGATTCATTCATCCCTCCTTGAAGAAACAAGATCTTCATACGTATACTCCTTTCCAAGAACATCACCTAAAACCGCGTTCATTTTTATTTCATCATTTGCTTTCATCAGCTCAAGAGTTCCCTTCTCAATGAGCGTATGGAATATCTTTTTATGGTCATCCGGCGCATGGCCTGATGATAATAATTTTTTGCGTATATTTCCCATCAAACGTAACCATTGAGCATACTCCGGGCCAAATTGATGGTCAAGATCCTGCCGGATTCTCTTTGCCATTGCCGGACTTGACCCCGAGGTTGAAATGGCCAGGATAAGATCCCCTCTGTTTACTATCGAAGGAAGCAGAAAATCACTGCTATCGGATGCATCAGCTACGTTACAAAGAATATTGAGCCGTGATGCATCCTCTTTTATCTGCTGATTCAAATCAGCATTATGGGTCGCTGCAAAAACAAGGAACATTCCATCCACATCTTTTTTTTCATATTTTTTTTCAATACAAATGGATATTTTTTTCACATCATCACACACCGAAGAAAAGTACTCGCTGATCATCGTTACCTTTGCACCACATTTCACAAGGGTTTCCGCCTTTCTTGCGCCGACAGGACCGCCTCCGACAACGAGGCAATTCTTATCTTTTAAGTCAAGAAATATAGGGTAATATTTCATTTTTATCCTTTATTCAACCCTTGTTTGCATAAAATAATTAATATATATTGCCCTAGCATATTTTTCAATATCTAACTATTATTTAGGGGATAATCAAGATGATTATTGATTCACACGTACATATCTTCCCGGAAAAAATCAAACAGGATCGTTCCAATTATTTTAATAATGAGCCTGAATTCAAACTGCTTTATGATTCACCCAAAGCCAGAATTTGCACTATTGATGACTTAATAGCATCAATGAACACATTTCAGGTGGATATGTCCATCATCTGTGGATTTCCCTGGCGAACCCCTGAACTGACAAAACAAAACAATGATATTGTGATTGAAGCCGTCCGGAAATATCCGAACAGAATTAAAGGACTTGCCTGTTTCGATGCAGCCTGGAATGGCGCAGCGGACGAAACCCGAAGAGGTATTGATGCCGGCCTTTGTGGCGCAGGCGAACTGGCATTCTACCTTTCCGGAATTGATACAACCGCCTTGACTGCCCTTGATCCTGTCATGGCCGTGTTAAGGGATATGGGCAACCTGCCCTGTATGATCCACACCAATGAACCTGTCGGACATTATTATCCCGGTAAAACGCCCATTACCCTGGAGCAGATATACACGCTTGCCAGAACCTTTCCGGATAATAAAATTATTTTAGCCCACTGGGGCGGGGGAATCCTGTTTTACAATATCATGAAAAAAGAAACAAAAACCGTCTTAAAAAATATCTGGTATGACACCGCAGCTTCCCCTTTTTTATATGATTCACAAATCTATGACATTGCGGTTGATGCGGGCGTAGCAGACAAGGTTCTTTTTGGGACGGATTTCCCCTTACTGGCCCCTGACAGGTATTTCAAGGATATTGACAATTCAAACATCACTCCCCTTCAAAAGGAACAGATACTGGGAAAGAATGCTGCCTTATTGTTTGAATAATAGTTGCGGCTACAGTAGATGAATATCTATATGGAAAAATACAGACGTCATTATTAACCAATAAAGGCTTGGCTTATATGAAAAAAGACACACACAATTTTGTTCAGGAATATAAAGGCCTGGGAGCTTTAGGCCTTGACCGGGAAACAGATGAAGAAACCATTATGTTTTATCTCCAGAAATTTTCTGAAGATACTTTTTTAAACGCATTTGTGCCACGGCTGTCAGATCAGGAACTTGAAGAAATTTACCTGTTTATTAATGACAAGTTAAAACACCATCTTTCTGAGGATGAATATCATAACCTTTTCTTAAAAGATCGATAAGGTTGTAATTATTGGTTTGTATTGGTAATTATTTTTCTTTTTTATTTATATTTATAAAAATACCATTGACTCTTTCCTTATATTAACATACTCCAACCTGAGACTGGCAAGTAAATTTTTACCGCTTAATTGGAGACTTAAAATGAACAAAAAGAAAATTTTTACCTGTATTGCGGCACTTCTCTTCACACTGATACTGTCCACTGGTGTACAGGCCCAAAACAATGGTCTGATGATGGCAACCACCACCAGCACAGACAACACAGGGCTTTTAGAATATCTCATCCCCCACTTTGAAACAGAAACCGGTATTGATTTAAAATGGACTGCCACAGGAACGGGAAAAGCTTTAAAGCTTGGCCAGAACTGTGATGTTGACGTCCTGCTGGTTCACGCCCCACCTGCAGAAAAAAAATATATTGCAAACGGATATGGAAAAGACAGACGAAAAATTATGTACAATGATTTTATTATTATCGGCCCGGAAAATGATCCAGCCGGCGTTAAAGGCAACAATATCTCTGATGCCTTAAGTGCAATCAAACACAAACAGGCCATGTTCATGAGCCGGGGAGATGACTCGGGTACCCATAAAAAAGAAAAACGCTTATGGAAAAATGCCGGTATCGGGCAGCCTGACAAAGAAAAATGGTATGTGCAAACCGGACAGGGAATGCTGGCTACGATTAATGTTGCCCAGGAAAGAAATGGCTATACCATGACAGACAGGGGTACCTACATTAAATATCAGTCCACAAAAGGCGGCAATGCCCCATTGAAAATTCTGGTTGAGGGTGATGACATCCTTTTAAATCAATACAGCGTATTAACACTTGATCCCAAAAACTGCCCCAATGCCAGATATGATCTGGCACTTAAATTCTCAGACTGGATGGCTTCACAAAATGCCCAAAACCTGATAAAAGATTTCAGACTTCTTGGACAGAAGCTGTTTATACCCAACGCTAAATAACTAAAGGATGTTATGGATTTTATTGTTGCAGGCTTTATCAAAGCCTTCGAGCTTCTGATAAGCGGTGGATGTTATGGATTTTATTGTTGCAGGCTTTATCAAAGCCTTCGAGCTTCTGATAAGCGGTGACGCCTCAACCTGGACTGCGGTCTGGGCAACCTTGAAAGTATCTACCTGCTCTATGCTGTTAAGCATTGGAGCAGGGTTGCCCTGTGGATTTTTTCTCGGATACTTTGATTTCAAAGGAAAAAAACAATTAAGAACGATTCTGGATACCCTGCTTGCCCTTCCAACGGTTTTCATCGGCCTTATGGTGTATGCTATTATTTCCCGGCAAGGCCCTCTGGGTGAAATG
>JAFCZY010000305.1 GCA_019314105.1 Deltaproteobacteria bacterium | reverse complement strand
GTGGGCATGACCGGTGTAAACGGCAACATCCCCATCAGTGGTATGAATGTTTCCAGGACAAAAGATATTCAGGAAGAGCTTGTTTATAAACTTGCTCTGGAACTGGCGCAAAGGCTTGAAGTAAAGGGCGGCGTCGCCCGTGAAGATATTGTCTGTTTTGATCAGTATGTCGGGCCCGGTTACTCCCTTCCAACAGATGCCATGGTCGAAGCCGTAAAACTGTTTGCCAAAACTGAGGCGATTCTTCTTGATCCGGTATATTCAGGTAAAGCAGCAGCAGGCCTTATTGATCTTGTCCGCAAGGGTCATTTTTCAAAAGGATCAAATGTGCTGTTTCTTCACACCGGGGGCTCTCCTGCATTGTATGCGTATATGGATACATTCCGACAGGGATAGATGGCAGAAAAAAAAGAAAAAATAGTCGGGATTTTAGGGGGCATGGGGCCGGAAGCCACTGTGGATCTTATGCAGCGGATTATCCGGTTGACACCGGCGCTGGATGATATCGATCATATCCGGTGTGTTGTGGATAACAATCCCAAGGTTCCCTCCAGAATAAAAGCCATCATTGAAGGCGACGGAGAAGATCCCGGCCCGTGTATGGCGGATATGGCCCGTCGCCTTGAATCATGGGGAGCCGACTTTTTGGCGATTGCATGTAATACGGCGCATTATTATTATGAGGCAGTTTCCAATGCCGTTAAAATCCCGGTGATACATCTCATCGATCTTGTTGTGTCCCACGTAAGAAAAACCCACCCGGATGCTGTTAAAATAGGTATGCTTGCCTCTCCGGCGGTACGCATGACAGGGTTGTATGAAAAACGATGCCATGCAGTTGGTATAGAAGTTGTCTATCCAGACCCTGTTTTTCAGGACAGGCTGTTTAACGTCATTAAGGCGATTAAAACCGGGGACACATCTGTGGAACTTGTTCAAACATACAACGGAATCTGTGAAAATCTTAATTCATCCGGGGTTGATGCTGTCATCATCGCCTGTACAGAACTCAGCATCATCAGCTCTAATCTTCCTTTTAAAACCATTGATTCTGCTGAAGTGCTGGCCCGGGAAATCATTGATATTGCTAAATTGACATAGCGGCTGAAGATTGCTCAGACCAGGGTTTGATTTTTATTATTACATTGTTCAAAGTACGTTCTGCAACTTCTGTATCATGTGCAACTTGAGCTCGCAGCCAGTATCCATTGGACAAACCAAAAAAACGACATAATCTCAAATCGGTATTAGCTGTGACTGAACGTTTTCCGTTCACAATTTCACTAATGCGCTGAGCAGGAACATCAATTTCCTTAGCCAAACGATACTGACTAATACTCATAGGTTTGAGAAATTCTTCCAAAAGAATTTCACCAGGAGTGATAGGTTTAAGTTTGCTCATAATAATCCTCCTCAGTGGTAATCAATTATTTCCACATCTTCCGCGCCTGCATCCGTCCAACAGAAGCAGACACGCCATTGATCGTTAATACGAATACTGTGTTGACCGGAACGATCACCTTTGAGTGCTTCAAGATGATTTCCAGGGGGAACTCTCAAATCCCCAATTTGATTAGCGATCTCAAGCTGTCTGAGTTTACGCCGTGCAACATTAGTAATATTTACGAATTGCTTGACATGCTGACCTTTCGAGAGTGCTTTTGTGTATTTGCATTTAAAAGATCTTATCATATGAATATAATGACGCATAACGTGACTAATGTCAAGCGTGACTACAAAATGCTCATCATCGTGATCAGCGGTGGCGGCAATGAAGATGCCGCCACCCTCCTCGCCATCCGCTGTATTACATTGTGTACGCCCGGCATGACCAACCAACAAATGGCTATCTGAACAGGGGTTAATATCTGTTAAAGAGCAGTGGGTGAAAATACATTATCCGGCTACGGCCCGGTAATCTTGGTGAAGCGCCCTGTGCGGACCCGCATGCAGGGTGCTGTGGGGGCTGGGGGATTAAACCCCCCGGCTACCCGATTAGCAATTTTCATTATTTCTTATTTTTGATTCAATTATGCTCTTTGCCGCTTCATATTCAGAAAATTCATCTCGTTTTGGCAAGTTGTTTTTACCCCTATATGTCAGGGTAGTTATTATTTTTTATTAGGGCATGTGCTAATGCATATTGAATATGATTCTCTACATGCCCTTAATGTTTCTGTTTTTGCCCCTATCTGTGGGCCACCAGAAACACAAGAAGAATAAGTTGCGGCACATTCACGCACACATGTTGGATCTGAATTTGATGTATTAATATCAGATATGCTGTAGGCGCAACCAGATAAGGAAAAGATGATGATTAAAGTAATTAGAGTTTTCATTTTTGTGCTCCTTATTTGTGAATGCTAACGGCTGAGCTGTGCGGCGCGGTTTCTTGCGTCCTCACCAGTGATTATGCGGTCTTGAATAGAACTTCATAGATCTGTTCTATGTTCTCAAAACGAGTAAATTGCCCTTTGTTCACGACCCTTATTTGCGGTCGCTCATTCTTGATTCCCTGGGCGTTGGCTTTTGTATGTCTGGCGACACTAAATCCCGAGATGTTTGGCAAAGGTTCCCCAGCCGATCCTCCAAAGAAAAGAAATGGACCAAGCTGTGACGTTTGTTCGTTGAAATATATCCAGACTACGCAACCAGATGGTTTTTCAGATAATGCTTGGTGTATCTTTTGACTTGCCGTAGTAGCTGAGAGATGAGCGGCTTTCAATTGTATGTGTCTGGTAATCGAACTCTCTTCGATAATTAGGTCATACCCTTGGTTATCAACTTCTGGCTTTGCAATTTCTATTGAGCATTTACCAGATGCCCATGAAAGCTTCAATAGTTCACCGATAAATAGGTGTTCCACAAGTTTTTCTCTAAATGATGATTTCAAACCATTTATTCTAATGACTATTTTCCCTGATAGCTTGAAAAAATATCTATTATCAAGTAATTTTGACTGAAATTATTTTTAGCCATGAAGAGGAAAAATGTCAAGCAAAAACGATGAAAACTTGCTGGGTCAGGATATATTTTCAGGCATATTTTTTAATAAATTTCCCTATATGCTGAATGGCCTGCCTTCCTTCTGAAAGATATCTGGCAAAATAATGCCATACATGAAACAGGTCGTCCCAAATTTCCAGTTGGACGGTTGCACCCGCCTCTGTCAACTTTTTTGACAGGATTTTTGAATCATCAACCAGAACTTCACGTTCACCGGCTTGGATCAGGACAGGCGTGATGCCGGAAAAATCATTGTTAACAGGGGATATCAGGGGATCAGACAAGTCTTTATCCGTATAGAAACGAGCGGTTTTTTTTAAGATGCGTTGACTGAGCATGGGGTCTTTTTCCTGATTTTCAATATGGGAGTTGTTTTTGCATTCAAGATCAATCCAGGGCGAGATCAATACAGAGCAGGCCGGCAACGGGTGCCCATCTGTCAGGAGCCCGGATAAAAGGGAAAGAGCAAGGCCTGCGCCTGCGGAATCTGCAACAAGGCTGATGGTGTGGGTGGTTTGAAAATTATCCGTCACCC
>JAFCZY010000304.1 GCA_019314105.1 Deltaproteobacteria bacterium | reverse complement strand
GAAACCCCGTCATGTTTGACTGCACATACCAGTTCGCATAATCTGCACCCTGTACATTTTTCAGGGTTTATCATAAGGACTTTATCTTTTGTTTCCATGATGATACTCCTTTCTACAGCATATGGGATGGCTCGTTTTCAATCTCAAGCCGTTTCAGGGTTTCAGGTTTTGGGTTGCCCTTTTGATCAAGTCCTTTGTGCTCATAAAATTCATCGATCATCTTAATAAATTTTTTCTTGTCAATCATCAGACCAACAACATCAGGCGCTCCTCTTCTGCAAGGTTCATCAAAATAGCGATGATTAAGCATATCGCCTTTTTCAAGATCTTCTCTTGTCAATCCTTCTCTGAGATTAAAAAGACGTTCTATCATATTGCACCGCTCGGAAATATCCCACAGTTCTTTGGGCGTAAATTCAAGGCCTGTGTTATAATACAATACCTTTGGCCAGTCTTCAAAATTGGGCAAGGTTACACCAAGAAATATGGTATGATATTTACAAATTCCCAGACAATCCACTCCCATATAACAATTTTCCTGCCAGAACACCTGCCAGGCTTTTCCTATATATTCCGTATGCTCAGAGCTGAGTTTTCCTTTATAGGGTACGGGATTGCCGTATATTTTATGCAATACTTTTTCAGGCAAATGGTAAAGATCAATAGCAGGACGACTTCTTAAATGGTCCGAACCCCTTGAGGCTGTTGCAATATTCAGAGCCAATCCCGGGGTCGCTCTTTCATCGGAATGAAGATTACTCATTCCCTTTACCTGAATCAAATAATCAAAAGATTTTTTGCCAAATATTTTAGAAGCAGGGATACCCCCCTGGGCAAGGGCGTCAGCCACTTTACCTTTTCGGTAGCAAATTCGTTCAATCATCTCAAGAACAGCTTCATCATTACCGAATTTAAGATCCAATCCATCGGTATCTTTGCTGGTAATAATCCCTTCTTCATAAAGTTCCATGGCCCATGAAATCAGACTGCCGATCTCAAGATTATCCATGCCATATTGGTCAACGAGGTGATTTCCTGCCAGAACCGTCTCGGCTCTCGGCGTATCCGTTTCCGCACCAAATGCCCCCAGGGATGTATATTCAGGACCTTCATCATATCTGCCTTTGAGTGGACCTGAAGGAATTCTGTATTGAGCTCGGCAATGGACCTGGCATCCAAAACAGCCTGCCATATGATGGGGGCCAATGGTATCGTTGCAGATTTCATCTATGGCTTCCGGTTCAATATCATCGGAATATTCGCACTGGTTATATTGGAAATTTCTGGTACGAACGCCGCCCCAGGAATTGGTCGCCCCCCAGATCATGGGGGTTCCAAGGATTCCCTGGGTCTTGTTTACCTTTGCCGATGTGATCTGATCGATAAACCGTTTGTTATACTCCAGAGCTTCTACCGGATGGGCGATATTGATATCCATGGTTCCCCTGCAGGCAATGGCCTTGAGATTTTTAGAGCCCATGACAGCCCCCATGCCGGTTCGTCCCCCGGCATTTTTAATCCCGGTCATAACACAGGCAAAGGTTACAAGATTTTCACCGGCCGGTCCAATAACAAGCGATTTAACCTCTTTATCATTCAGATCATCCTGAATCGCCCATTGACTCTCTGTAGTGGTTTTACCCCAGATATTTTGGGCATCACGAATTTCAATTTTACCATTATGGATATAAATATAACTGGGGGTTTCAGCTTTTCCTTTAATCACTAGATGATGAAACCCTGCCCATGCCATCTCAGGGGCAAAAAAACCCCCCATGTTAGCGGAACCCAAAAGTCCTGTAAGGGGAGACTTTGCCATAATATGCGTTCTGGCTGTGGCAGAGGCACAGGTTGCCGTAAGGATACCACCGCTGACAATCAATGGATTATCCGGCCCTAACGGATCACAGCCTTTTTTGGAATGATTCAATAACAAATATGCATCCAGTCCTCTACCACCCAGAAACTTTTTTCTGACGTCAAGAGGAATTGGTTTAACCTCTATCTCTCCGGTGGTGAGGTTGATATAAGCAATTTTTCTGTCCAATGCCATCTTATTTGCCCTCCATCTTCTTTTTAAATGCTGCCTCGGCAATTTTCTTGTTTACTTCCCAGACGGGCCCACGGATTCTTGGAAAATCAGGTCGAATCCATGCAACACGAAATTCACACTTGCAAATCGGACATTTT
Organism: Deltaproteobacteria bacterium; assembly: GCA_019314105.1. Lineage (GTDB taxonomy): Bacteria > Desulfobacterota > Desulfobacteria > Desulfobacterales > Desulfobacteraceae > Desulfobacula. Next base: position 1,120 of record JAFCZY010000304.1, on the reverse strand, counting down.
ACATGCTTATCTCCCGGTTTTGGTTCCATCCTGCCCATACAGGTTGGATTGTGGCACCTAACCTTTCCATATGTCCTGGTTTTCCGCAAACTTTCGGCCTCTGACAATTTATTGGAATCAACTGCCATATTGACCCTCCTTTATTACGCTTAAATTTTGTGTTGCTTTTTTTTAAAATTCATAATAATGAACACGAACATAGTAAATATTATTACTATACGGTTGTCAAGCTAATTTTTAGCTATATTGTGAAAAATAAAAAATTCATTATGGTGAACAATGACAAAAAAATATCAGGCACCGATTGTTAAAAAAGCATTTATTATCCTGAAAACAATTTCCCAAAGCCCCCACGGATTGAAAATCAGTGAAATTTCAAGCATGCTGAATATCAGCAAAAGCACGGTCCATGGCATCACCGCTGCCCTGGAAGACCAGGGCGCTATTATCCGGGACGCTGCTTCAAAACGGTACGCCATCGGCATTACGCTTATGGAGCTTGGAAAAATAGCCTATGAAAAAATAGATTTTAAAAAAGCTGCTCATCCCATTATGGAAGACTTAATGGAACAATGCCAGGAATCTGTATTCCTTGGCATCCGGAATGGTAACAATATAACGATTATTGACATTGTAGAATCCAGAAAAGACTTTAAAATCACCTCTCCCATTGGAACAACACTTCCCTTGCTGGCCGGGGCAACCGGAAAATTATTTTTATCCTTGATGGAACCAAAGGATTTACAAAAATATTTAAATTCTCATTTGATCAGATTCACACCCAATACGATTACCGACCCGAAACAATATGCCACAGAACTGAAAAAAGTTCGAAAAAACGGATTTGCAACTGATGATGAAGAATATATTTCAGGCGTCAGGGCAATTGCCGCACCTGTCAAACGGGAGGGTGCCTATATCCCTGCTATCTGGGTAGTTGGATTCAAAGCTTCCATGACCCGGGAAAAAATACAGACCATTATTAAACAAACCAGGGAGGCGGCGGATAGAATCAGTAAAAAACTATTACCTCAGTCATAAAGGATTTCTCTTAATTCTGCCTCAAAAAAAAGGGCTTTCAATTACATCTGAAAACCCTTGTTATTTCTGGTAGGCACGA
>JAFCZY010000303.1 GCA_019314105.1 Deltaproteobacteria bacterium | reverse complement strand
TTTTCCAAAATGGACCATATCGGATTTCTTAAGAAAAAGGCACAGATATCCCTTGGATCCATCATCAAGGAACAGGACGACAATCTTATGATGTCAACCAATGATATTATTTTTATAAAACCGTCAGGAAAAGGGACACTGGTTCCTGGTAGCGTCTATCACATTTTTACAACCGAAACCGTAAAAAAAAAGCTACAGGGTCACCCCTTTAACGGAATAAAACATTTAATCAAAGCGCAGGTTAAAATACTTGACCACAAAGGGACGTATGTAAAGGGCATCATCACCAATGCTTATCGTGCTGTAGATAAAGGTGACTTGATTATGGAATACTACGACCGAGAATCTGTTTTAACGGTTGAAGACAATCCATCCCCTATTGAGGCGAGAATTATCTGTTCCGAAAATAATGATATCATGATTAATGACTATCAGATTGCTTTTATCAATATGGGCAAAGCCACCGTCAGCCCCGGACAGATATATTCGATTTTCCGGGAAAATAAGACAAAGGGCTATACTGTCTGGTCATCGAAAAAAGAAGCGTCTATTAAAATAGAAAATCTAAAATCAGGGAAACTGATTGTGCTTCATACTGAGGATATTGCATCCACCGTAATGATTCTGTCTTCAAAATATGCCATTCACCCGAATGATATGGTAAATTAAACAGATCAGAAGTGCGCCAGCTCAGCTAACGGTTTTTTCGTGGTAGAGCTCATCCATCTGTTCTTCCGGGAGATAATTGAGGTATAACTTGTATTCCTTATTCATAAACAGATCATGCAATTCCGGATCAAGGGCTTTCCCCCGCTCCATTTTCATTATCTGGATAGCTTGGATAAGAGGAATTGCTTTTCGATAGGGGCGGTCCGATGTGATGGCATCCCAAATATCAGCAATGGTGACAATTCTGGCCTCAAGGGGAATGGCTTTCCCCGTGGTGCCGAGGGGGTAACCGGTGCCATTCCATTTTTCCTGGTGATAATAGGCAATATTAACCGCTATAGGGGCAATTTCAAGTTTAGATAATATGTCCCTTCCGATCTGGGGATGCTTCTTGATCTGATCAAATTCTTTATCTGTCAATTTTCCGGGTTTGTTGAGTATCTCGTCCTTTATCCCAATTTTTCCCACATCATGGACAATGGCCCCCATATAAATTTCATTGACCCGAAATGGGGAAAGGCCAATCTTTTCGGCAAGATCCCTGGAATAATTTGCCACCCGTTCTACATGCCCCCCGGTATACGAGTCCTTGGATTCAATGGCTGATGCAAGTACCATTAAAAAAACCTCCAATTGCTCCCGTCTTGTTTTTTCACGTTCAAGCGTATGAAGACTGATCACATTTTTGACACGTGCCTGGAGTTCCATGTGGTGGAAGGGTTTTGTCAAAAAATCATCGGCCCCCAATTGCAAAGATTTAATGCGGTCTTCCTGTTCTGAAAGAGAGGTGATGACGATCACCGGGATACTGGCGGTCTGTTTGTGGCTTCTGATATGTTTCAAAAGCGAGAACCCGTCCATATGGGGCATCATGATATCGGTAACCACAAGATCCGGCATTACCTTTTTGATAGTGTTCCATGCCTCCTTGCCATCCGTTGTCAAATATTGCGTATATCCCTTTAATGCCCGACTTAAAAATTCCAGAATTCCGGGAGTGTCTTCCGCAATAACAATGGTACCTTTGGCTTTTTTTGCCTCAATGATCTCGACATTCCCCTTGACAAACCGGTTGTTTTCCAGCAAATCAATCCGGACAATATCACTGGTATCAATCCGGGCCAGATCATCATTCCGTCGATAATTTTCTCGCCGTTCGGGATGAAGAAAAACAACATTTTCCCCCCGTCGTTCGGTTTTCCGTCTATCAATAATGGCTCCGGGTTCCTTTTTTTCAAGATCCCGGGGCAGTTCCAGAATAAAACAGGTACCTTCTTCTTTAACACTGGTGACCGATACCCTGCCATACATCCTTTCAGCGGATTCTTTGACAATGGCAAGTCCCAGTCCTGTGCCTTCATACATCCTTGTTTTTGAACCGTCCCCCTGCTGGAACCGGTTAAAAATGGTTTCCACAACCTCAGGGGACATGCCCACTCCTGTATCCCTCACCTCGATACAGACGTAATCGTCCTTGTCTTTCAATGTCACGGATATCGTACCCATTTCAGTAAATTTATAGGCATTCCGGATCAGATTATTTAAAATATCCGTAAGTTTTTCCCGGTCAATGAAAATTTCCTGGACATTTGAGCTGGAATGATAACTAAGATCAATCTGGCCTGCCTCTGCCAATCCCCTGAAACTGGACACAATCTGAAAGATATGGGTGTCGATATTGACCCGGGTCAGGGCAAGGGTGTCCATGCCGGCATCAAATTTTGACACCTTGAGCAAATCATTGATTTTATGGGTCAAAGAAAGGGTCTGCACCCCGATTTTTCCCATGATATCCGAAAATTTGACAGGAATCGTGCCCGCTTCTCCCTCAAGCATATAATCGGTCCATCCCCGGATCAGGGTAAGTGGGGTTCGCAGTTCATGGGTGACATTGGCAATGAAATTTTTCTTAGCACTGGCGGCTTTTTCCAATTCATCAACGGAATTTTTCAACTGTTGAGTTTGTTCAGCCACACGCTTTTCAAGGGTCAGATTGAGGGTGATAAAATGAGATAAAACAAAAATAAAAACAGAAAAAATGATAAGAAAGACTCCGAACGGATATAGACGAAAACCAATTTTTTCAGCCAGAGCCGGATAGTTTAAAAGATAATCAATCCCTGAAGCAGAAAATACTATGGTTGCAACAAAAAAAAATTTTAGCTGGGCCTTTCGGACAGGATCGACTTCCTTTTTGTGAAAGCGGATCAGGGTATAGGTACTTTTGACAAGCAGGTAGACAACCGTCAGAAGGTATACGCCATGGAGGATGTTTGCCTTTGGATAATAGCCGAACCAATAAAGGTGAGACCCTTGTATGAACAGGTCGGTTCTCCACAGGCTGAACAAAAATCCGAAACAGACAAAGTAAAGGATGATAACATCTTTTTTAGAGATCTTCAGGTAATGGGCT
>JAFCZY010000302.1 GCA_019314105.1 Deltaproteobacteria bacterium | reverse complement strand
GGGTTGGCTTCTAAATGTTGAGCTACCCATCTCAACGACCATCGACCACCTCCCGGCAAAGGCCTTTTTTGACAGTAATATGCAATCACTTTCAGTTTTATGTCCTCCTCGTAGGTAAACGGTTTTCCTGAGCGAGGTAGGTCTAAAGTGGACCCCATGTCAAGACCGATTTTCATGAAATTTAAGCTACCAAATTCTGTGATTTTCATCCGACCTAATTAAATGTAGATTTTTTGCGCCAACCGCATTGAAAAATAATCTTGTTTGATCAACGACAATTATAATTCCAGCTTCAAGATCTTCAATTTATAAGTTTTTAAGATTATTTATTTTCTTAAGTTTTCGAAAAATAGTTTGGGCAAATTTTGGGAGATTAGCACAAAATTTGCTAGACAAACAGATTGTTTAATTGTTTCATATAGTTATCTTGTGACAAGAAAAATTCTTCATTGATTAAAATATAACCATTCCAGCGTAGTCATGGTGTTACGTTGCGCGACCATTGGCACAGTTTTTGGCATTTTGTTGCAACGATGATGGCACTGAGTTGAAAATCTAGCCTAGAGAATGCTTCGGTTACTTTTTTCTTTCTAGCCCTGCCCTTTACCCATAAGTCGATACTCAAACAGAGATTAACCCGTAAGTGCTTGTTTTTATGTAAAGTGAGACCAGCATGACGTTATTGCCCAATATTCGTAACCCATTGATATCTATGGATATAAATATTTATGGGTAAAGGGCAGTTCTAGCCAGTATATTACCTTTCACATTTACAAGCCAAACGAAGCTAGCGTAACCCACTGAAATATAACAAGAATTACAAGGCGTTAAGTTTAAAAAAACGCCTGAAAATATATTTTCGAAAATGCTCAAAAGTGCTTGGGCGCAGTATCCGGTAGAATATTACAAATTTGTAATAAAATTTTACGTTGTGGTTTCGACCACTTGCCACTATTTGTGCAACAAATCATGTTAATGGTTGCGCAACGCAACACATGGTACAGACTTGACTTTTTTCCTAATTTCGAAAACTACAAGAGAGATGTTCATGTTTAAGTTTAAAATGCAAACAATCAATTCAAAGGACATAACTCATTGATTTATCAGATATAAATTAGTTTGCAACTATGTTGCAGGCAAGATTAATGCCAATACCCCTTTGTGGCAGCCATCAGGAGCTATCAATTAAAACATGTTGAAAAGTGCTATCCTGGCTGTTACCGTTTAAATGCTCGCACGGAGGATAGGGCAACGCTGGGGAGCGACCCGAGCGCCGATTGCGAGTGGCCGAAGTAGAGGGCTGTGGAGATTCCATAGCCCTTTTCTTTTCCCTCTACTTTGGCCTATAATGCGTTAAACCCCGTGGTGTGCGGGCTGGCCCCCACCTACTGCATCTCATCTTTACGTTTCTACATTAAAACCCTTACCGGCAATGGATTTCTGCTGGAGTACAATAATTTATTGATTGATCTGATTTTTTTTCTGCCCGCTCCTGTACGTTTTCCACCTCCAAAACATACAAATTATTTGATTACCGTGTAACGATATTCAAAGAGAAACCGAGTTACGCCATGTTACATAAGCAACTGCTGGGAAGCAACCCGAGCGCCGGAGCAGGTGGCCGAAGTATGGGGCCGTGCAAAAAAACTGCACTGCCTTTCTTCCATTATTCATACTTTGGCCTAATAACGCGGTAAATCCCGGGGGGCTGGCCCCCCATTTACAGTCAAATTTCCTTTCCGATTCCGCCGTTCATTTTTACCTCCAAAACGCAGGCATATTTCTGATTAACGTGTAACGGAATTCAAAACAACACGGTTTATGCGCAATTACCAATGCACCTCGGCTGGCGTAAGATAATCCAAGGATTGATGTAATCTGCTGTTATTATAGAACAAAAAGTATTCTTTCAGAGATTCATAGGCATCTCTTGCCGTACGGTAATCTTTAATGTATACCTCTTCATATTTTACGCTTCTCCATAATCTTTCGACGAATATGTTATCCAAAGCACGTCCTTTTGAATCCATGCTGATTTTAATGCCCCTGTCCTCTAAAGGTTTTATAAAATCTTTCGATGTATACTGGCTGCCCTGATCTGTGTTGAATATTTCAGGTGTCGATAATGTCAAGGCTTCATTAAGCGCATCCACACAAAATTTCGGCTCAAGAGTGTTGCTCAACTTCCAGGAAAGCACATATCTGCTAAACCAGTCTATAACCGCTGTTAAATAAACAAATCCCCTGCCAACACGAATATAGGTGATATCTGAACTCCAAACAATATTTGTTTTTTGTATTTTAACTCCTTTAAGTAAATACGGGTAAATCTTATGATCTTTTCGTCTTTTACTAAGATTCGGTTTTGGATATATTGATTCTAACCCCATGATCCGCATTAAACGTTGGATTCGTTTACGGTTCACAATATATCCCTGGCGATTAAGCCAAGCTGTTAATCGTCGGCTGCCGTAAAAAGGCGTTTCTGTAAATTGCCTGTCAATCAAATCCATCAGTTCAAGACTATATGGATCAATACCCACCGGCTCATAATACAAACACCCTTTTGAAACATGCAATAATTCGCATTGCCGGTTTATACTTATACTTTGATAAGTTCTGTCTATCAATTGACATCTGTCAGATGCCAATTGTATCAAGATTTTTTTTTAACCAGTCGTTTTCGACTTTTAGTTGCCCAATTTGCCTATATAATTCTTCAATCAGCTTTTCCTGGTCTTGTTTTTTTCTATTCTTCCCGGCAGAAAAAACGTCGGGTAAAGCCGTCAGCGCCTCCTTTTTCCAGCGCATGATTTGAGCCCTATGGACCTCGAACTTCGATGATAATTCAGCAATAGTGTCCTCTGATTTAATTGCTGCTACCGCTACTTTGGCCTTAAAATTTCCTGGATATCTTTTCCTCATCCGATCTCCTTTTTTGATCAGATGATATCACACAAAAAGTAGCTTAACCACTGGTTCGAAAATCGGGGTCCATTATAGCTTTCCCGCATTTCTTGGGCGTAATTGGCGGCTTTGAGTACAGATTTTGGCGAATTCCAGTCACCGAACTTTTGTTTCGC
>JAFCZY010000301.1 GCA_019314105.1 Deltaproteobacteria bacterium | reverse complement strand
AAGTAAAGATCAGATGCGTCAGCTTGGGGGTATGCGTGGTTTGATGGCTAAACCGTCCGGCGAGATCATTGAAAATCCGATTACGGCCTGCTTCCGTGAAGGCCTGTCAGTCCTTCAATATTTTATTTCAACCCATGGTGCACGTAAAGGTTTGGCTGATACCGCCTTGAAGACAGCAAACTCAGGATATCTCACAAGACGTCTGGCCGATGTCGGCCAGGATTGTACGATTGTTGAAGTCGATTGTGGTACCATTAACGGGATAGAGGTGGAAGCACTATACGAAGGGGGTGAAATTATTCAGACCCTTGGAGAAAGAATTCTTGGAAGAGTTACTCAGGAAGATATCCGTGATCCCTACTCAGATGAGCTTATTGTCGGGGTAGATACCGAACTGACTGAATATCATGTTAAAAAGATCGAAGAAGCCAGTGTCCAGAAAATTAAGATTCGGTCTGTTCTTACTTGTAATTCACGTCATGGGGTCTGCTCCAGATGTTATGGGCGAGATCTCGCGCATGGCGTAACCGTTGAAATCGGCCAGGCGATTGGTATTGTTGCAGCTCAATCCATTGGTGAACCGGGGACTCAGTTAACCATGAGAACCTTTCATATTGGTGGTACGGCTTCGAGAAAGGTTGAAGCCGCAGAAATTAAGGCACGGGTTGGGGGTATATTGAAGTACAATGAAGAGATTCAGACCGTAATTTCTGCCGATGATAAGATCATTTTAATGAATAGAAAGGGCAGTGGAATCACTATCGTAGGAGAAGAAGGACGTGAGAGAGCAAAGGAAACGGTGATTTATGGCGCTACCCTCCGTATTAAAGATGGGCAGAAAATAGAACCGGGTGATGTGATTGCCACTTGGGATCCGTTTACAACACCGATCATCACAGAAGTTTCCGGTAGAGTGCGTTTCGCGGACATAGAAGTGGGATCCACTGTTCAGGAACAAATTGACCCTGTAACTGGGAAAGTCTCCCGTACCATAATTGAGGGGAAAGAGGCTGAGATTAGGCCGAGAATCACTATAAAAGATAAAGATGGAAAAGGGATTAAATTTCCCAATTCAAAAATGACTGCGCGATACTACCTGCCTGTGAATGCAATCCTGACGGTTGAAGAAGACGATCAGGTTATGGCAGGAGATGTTATTGCCAGATTACCGAGAGCAACGACGAAGACAAAGGATATTACAGGTGGTCTGCCAAGGGTTGCAGAACTTTTTGAAGTCAGAAAGCCCAAAGATCCCGGCGTGCTGACCGCAATTGACGGGTATGTGACAGTTTTAAAAGGGACCAAAGGAAGGCAAAAAGTTACCGTTACGCCTTCAGATGTCGGGGAAAAGAAAGAATATTCCATTCCCAAGGGACTCCATGTCACCGTCTATGACGGTGATTATGTTAAAGCGGGTGATCCCCTGGTTGCCGGAAGTGCTAATCCTCAGGATATCATGAACATTAAAGGGGAAGTGGCTTTGGCCAAATATCTGGTGGATGAAGTACAGGAAGTTTACAGACTTCAGGGTGTAAGAATTAATGACAAACATATTGAAGTGGTTATCCGTCAGATGATGAGACGGGTAAAAGTCATTACTACGGGTGATACCAACTTCATTCCCGATGAACAGATCGATAGAATTCATTTTGAAGAAATAAACCGGGAAGTGGCCAGAACGGGCGGAGAACCTGCAAAAGGAGAGCCTTTAATCCTTGGTATTACAAAAGCCTCCTTGTCTACGGATAGTTTCCTTTCTGCAGCATCCTTCCAGGAAACAACAAAAGTGTTGACGCTTGCTGCCATTGAAGGGAAGTATGACAGCCTTAGAGGATTGAAAGAGAATGTTGTGATGGGTCGTGTTATCCCTGCCGGAACGGGTTTTCCTGGATATAGTGATGTGGAAGTCGGGTTTGGAGAGGTCGTAAAAGTTTAAAATTAAAAATAAAAAACTTGACATTTTGAGTAAGTGAAAGTAGAATATAACATTTTGTCGTGTATGACAAAGGTTTAAATTTCATAAGGAGCGTAAGGAAAGTTATGCCGACCATTAATCAGTTGGTTAGAAAAGGTAGAAAAAAAGCCATAAAAAAGGTGAGTACACCTGCTTTGAAAGGTGGACCTCAAAAGCGTGGAGTTTGCACCAGAGTGTACACGTCAACTCCAAAAAAACCTAACTCTGCTTTGAGAAAAGTGGCCAGGGTTCGTTTGACGACTGGAATGGAAGTTGCTGCATACATACCCGGTATGGGTCATAACCTTCAGGAGCATTCTGTTGTTCTCGTCAGGGGCGGCAGAGTAAAGGACCTTCCAGGTGTTCGCTATCATATCGTCAGGGGGGCTCTTGATACCTTGGGGGTTGATGACAGAAGACAGGGTCGATCAAAATACGGAGCAAAAAGACCTAAATAAATGTTAACAGATTTAAATTTAAGTTATGGTGGACAAGAATAATGGCAGTAAAAGAGATCAATCTTGATAATAGAACAAAAGATGCCACGCCGGAAGAAAAGCTTGCTGCAAAATTTGTTAATTGCGTCATGAAACAGGGAAAAAAGAACGCAGCTCGCAAATCAGTAACAAGTGCTTTGTTGATGGCACAAGAAAAAATTGGTGAGCCGGCGCTGGATGTCCTTAAGAAAGCAATTGACAACATCAGGCCTGCAGTTGAGGTGAAATCCAGAAGAATCGGTGGTTCGACATATCAAGTGCCAACTGATATCAAACCCAGCAGGCAGACAGCTTTGGCTTTTCGTTGGTTGATTAACTTCAGCCGTAATCGTTCTGAAAAGGGTTTCGCCAATAAGCTTGCTGCAGAATTGATGGATGCTTGCAACGGACGTGGTGGGGCAATGAAGAAAAAGGAAGATACACACAAAATGGCAGAGGCGAATAAGGCATTTGCACATTTCAGGTGGTAATAAATAGTTTGAATATCCTGATAACATTCCGCAGGAAGGAATAAACCAAGAGGAGTAAAGAGGATGGCTAAGGAGAAATTTGAGCGGACAAAGCCGCATGTGAACATAGGAACAATCGGTCATATTGACCATGGTAAGACTACGCTTACAGCAGCAATCACCA
>JAFCZY010000300.1 GCA_019314105.1 Deltaproteobacteria bacterium | reverse complement strand
GATTTTTAACAAATCTGGATAGATATCATTAAAATTTACAAGACAAACAGAACTGCACAATTAATTGTTATGCTAAAAATCTGGGGGGAAAATGAAAAAATTTAGTTGCCTTTTACTTGTTGTATTTTTTATCGCACCGCTCACACTTCATGCCCAAAATTTAAAAGATCAGGTTCCATCACCAAAAACCAAACTCGAAGAGTTTTCTGCAAGAACAGTGTAAAGAAGCGCTCTGTTATCCCCGAGATCCCACCCAAAATCCCAAATTGATGTCCCTATGGAAAAAACTTCAGGTATGTAAAGTCAAGAAAAGTCAGGTTGTTTAACTTGAGATAGCAGGAACCGCGATATGCCTTTTATCCTCCTCCCCCCTTTTGGGGGGATAAGAGGGGGGGCATGTGTTATATCCTCAATGAAAGGCTAATTTCAAAAATGAGGAGAAACAACACATGGCCCACCCCTGGAGTTCTTTAATAACTATTTTGTCAAAAATTACAAGAGAAAATTCCGATTCAGTTGTTTGCTGCACCCACTGTGGAAACCGTCAAACCTATGTAAAATGGGGATTTTACCGTCGATATTCGTTTGATGACAGCTTTATAAATATCCAGCGATACCGGTGTGACAATGATTTGTGTCCACGAAAAACTTTTTCAATCCTGCCGCATGCCTTTTTACCTATAATCAGGACGTCTTTGTGCATGCTGATATATATCCTTAAAATGTACGAGCAAGGAGATACCATTGCCGGTATTGCCCGGCACACCGGCACTAACTGGCCCCGGATGCAAAGGTGGATCGCCAAAGCTTTGTCAATCCGGGAATGGTTGCAAAAGGAGTATGATAACGCACTGCCTTGTCTGTCGAAAAATCGACAATGGGCATCTTTTACCCGGGGTTTTTCCTGGGCTTTTTACCCAGACAGGATAAGGTAAAATACCACCAACACAAAACGTATATTTAATAAAATCAGTCAGTTTGTTAATCGGACCTCCATAGAGTTTAATTTTAAATAACGGAGGTTTGAATGACACAACAAAATGACAAAAATATGGACCTTGCTCTTTGGCGTTATGGGATTATCAGCCCTCTTTTGCACCGGGATGCTAACGATTTACCCGCAGGTGAGGTCCTTGATCAGGCTTCATGGAACCGCTATGTGCACCCGAACGGGTCACATATCACCCTGAGTGCAGAAACTTTACGAAAATGGCTGTACCGGTATCTTCATTTTGGCTTGCCGGGATTGATGGGTAAAACCAGATCCGATAAAGGCAACCATAAGATCCCTGATGATATCTGCACAGCACTGGTTGCCATGCGGATAGAACATCCAAGATGGACCATTGCCAGAATGATCCGTGAGTTGGCCGAAAAAGGCAATTGGAACGGTCGCAAACCAAGCCGATCAGCCATTTACAGATATGCTAAAGTCCATAATCTGCAAAGAGATCCCTATATAAACCCGGAACAGATTATAAGGCCATTTGCATTTGATCATTTCGGACAATTATGGCTTGCCGACTATCTTCACGGCCCTAAATTGTTCAATGGTAAAAAGAAACAAAAGACTTACCTGCATGTAATTTTAGATGATTGCACCCGTTTTATTGTTCATGGCGGATTCTATCTTACCGAATCTGTTGAACCTTTAATTTATGATCTCATGGGAGCGGTCAGACGGTTTGGCATACCTCAGCGGTTTTATGCCGACAATGGCGCAGCATATAGTAGTCGTCATCTGAAAATATTGTGCGCCAGAAGCGCCATCGATCTGGTACATACCCCGCCATACAAGCCCCAGGGCCGTGGAAAAGTAGAACGGATCTTCAGGACCGTCAGAGATCAGTTTCTTTGTGATAAATATAAATCGGTTAAACAGATCAATGATGCCTTTAAATTATGGGTGAGCCAATATCACGAAACCCTTCACTCATCGTTAGAATGTTCACCATTGCAAAAAAGGTTACAGGTTAAAAATGTCTGCCGTATTTTACCTCCGTCAACTGATATTGATGCCCTTTTTAGAATGGAACGCAGATGCCGGGTATACAACGACTCCACCATCAGGTTTAAGAAAACCAGGTATGAAGTTCCTGACTGCCTGCCGGGTTCACGGGTAACGATCTATTATATGCCCTGGGACAAGACCTGTATCTACTATGGAAATGAAATGAGAAAGGCGCGCATTATTGATCCTAGCGCCAATGCAAGACGATTTGACCATCCAAACCAATAAAGGAAAAAAATAATGATAAACCATGGAGAGTCTCCAGCAGAATTTTTTGACTATAAATATCATCCGTTTGCCGATACCTATCGGTTAAAGACCCCTTATCTGGGAGAGCAGGATAATCGATTTTTTAAAACAGCCTTATCTTTGATCTCCACAGGAAAAAGTTTTGCCCTGTCTGGGCCATCCGGTGCAGGGAAGTCAACATTGGTACACTATGTCTTATCCCGGCTGGATGCCAATTGCTACAGGCCGGCCCTGGTTCATTACGGTGGCTTGCAACGAAACGGCATGCTTAAAGCCATTGCCGATGTACTCGGTGTGGTGACCAATGGTCGCACAGTCCCTTTGCTGATCAAGCTGCAAAAACAGATCATGCAGATGGCATCGGACAATCGCAGCATGTTCCCGGTATTTGTAATCGACGATGCTCACCTGATGGAAAAGGAATCATTAATGGATATCTGTTCGTTAATGTTCAATCCTCACAGGGAAACAGTGGCGGCAAGTTTTATCCTTGTGGGTGATGAAACCTTTGAAAAAAAACTGTCCCTGCAAATAATGTCACCGGTTAGAACAAGGCTTACCGGACTTTTTAATTTGAATACCTTAAATGACAAGGACAGCCTTGAGTTCATAAAGTTCAGACTCACCAATGCAAAAGCACCAGAAACGCTTTTTGACTCGGATGCTTTGAGTATCATGTCATCCCATTGCAGGGGGAACCGTCGTCAAATCATGAACATGGGAACACTTCTTTTAACTGAAGCCTTTTACAGACAGGAAAAAACTATCAGTGCCGAATTAATCTACAATTGCGACCAGATAGAGATATCTGAGTGAAACAGAGGC
>JAFCZY010000299.1 GCA_019314105.1 Deltaproteobacteria bacterium | reverse complement strand
AAAAAGGCATGCCGATGATGCCTGGGGCACACTGGTCGTTCAGGATTTTATTAAAGGGGTGATAATACCGGGGCGTTCCTCAGAGGAGGTGCATGTCTATGAACTCATGACAAAACCTATTATCACCGTACCGGCTGACATGGACATCCGCTATGTTGCCCGCCTGATTTACCGGGCCGGCATACGAAGAGCGTCGGTGGAGGAAGGGGGGGAGCTGATTGGTATGATTTCGCTTTCCGCGTTGATTCTTGATAACAATTTTTTTTAAGGATAAAAACAGGGCACAGGTCCTAACAGAGAGGAAACCATGATGAATAAGCGTATGGTATTATTTTGTTTGATAGGATTGACTTTTTCGGTTGCGGTTGCGGTTGCTCATAATAATGGCAAAAAAGAAATTATTCTTCATGGCGGGAAAAAGGGGAATATTACTTTTCCCCATCATAGACACCATGATATCGTGACGGATTGCATGGTGTGTCATAAAGATTTCCCCAAGGAACCCGGCGCGCTCCAAGCATCAAAAAAAGCAGGGACGCTTAAGAAAAAGCAGGTAATGAATAAAACCTGTCTTAAGTGTCATCGAGCCAGAAAAAAAGCAGGTGAAGCATATGGGCCTGTAAGTTGTTCCGGTTGCCATGTTAAATAAAGTTTAAATCTGCCCTGAGCTTCAGGGCAGATTTGATTATTTTAGTAGTCTTTGTCTTTGATAAAGGCAAGGGTTTCGTCGATCGCGGTCAAGGTCAATTCCAGGTCTTCTTCAGTGTGTCGATAGCTGATATAGGCATGATGAAAAGGGGTGAAAAAGAAGCCTTTTCGGATAAGCTGGGTGTAAAAATCCTTTCGCTTTTCTTTATATGTGCCGGTTTCATCCTTTTTAAAGGTGACGTAGAACATGGGCGCTACGCCGGTTAGTTCGGCACCTACATCATACTTGTCAATAAGTTCCTGGATGTTTTTCATAAACCGTTCGCCTTTTTCCCAGATATTGTCCAGCACATTTTCCCGCTCCATGATTTCTATGGTTTTAAGGGCGGCAACAAAGGCTTCACTGTTGGGGAAGAAGGTGGAAGAAATAAACAACTTTGATTCAGCCGCCATCATGATATCCTCTTTCCCGGTCACAACAGAGATGGGATAGCCATTGCCCATGGCTTTTCCAAGAACTGTCAGATCCGGAGTGACCCCATAGAGTTCCTGAGCGCCGCCCATTCTAAGCCTGAAGCAGGTACGGATTTCATCATAGATCAGGACAGCCCCATATTTGTCTGCAATCTTTCTTACGCCTTCAAGGAATCCGGGTGCAGGTGTCTGCATTTTCTGGTGGTTGGGGTGGCCAAAAGGGGTCATGATGATGGCGGCGGTATCCTCCCCATGGGTCTTCATAAGTTCTTCAAGTTGGTCAAGTCTATTGTATTGAAATTCAAAGACATCTTCATAGAATTTTGAAGGAATGCCGCCTTTCATTTCAATACACCAGTCATGCCAGCCATGGTAGCCGCACCGCATCACCTTGAGCTTATTGGTATGAGCCCTTGCAATACGGATGCTGGCTGTGGTGGCATCGGATCCGGTTTTTAAGAAAATGCTCATTTCAGAAGAGGGAACAATCTGGGTCAGCTTTCTGGCAAGTTCATTCTGAGATTTCTGGGTCAGGGTGAAGCAAAAGCCTTTTTCTTTTATCTGTTTGTAAACGGCCGCATCCACTTCTTCTTCCCTGTAACCCAGAATGATGGGGCCGTATCCGCAGAGAAAATCGATGAATTCATTGCCGTCAACATCAGTCAGATGGCAGCCTTTGCCCTTATCAAGAAAGATGGGGTATTCTCCCTCAATAAAATCTCCTGGCTTTCTGGCGCCCAGTACCCCTCCGGGGATAAGAGTAGTTGCCTCTTCAAATAATTTTCGGCTTTTAGTAATATTCAGTTTTCGGGTTTCTTTCATGGGGAATCTCCTTAAACTTTAAACATGGATGAAATTTTTTGGGTCTGATGAATTCTTGCACCTCGTTTTAAAAAGGCACCGATGAATTTAGCAGGGTCAATACAGCCTTCAGGGGCCACAACGCCTTTCACTTTTACATCTCCTGCGTCCATCATCAGGGATGCGATAGAGGCGGGGAGCCCTGTCCCCGGTGCCATTCGACCTACCATGTCTGCGGTGTAAGTGATGGTTTGTCCATCTTTTTTTCCTTTGACAATAACTTTAAGACCGGAAGACTGAGGTCCGTTATCTCTTCCCTCGGGAATGGTTTCCCAAAGTTTAAGTGCAATATCATAGGGCGTAATTTGGGTTCCTTTGATATCCACAGGGTCTGTGCTTAATAACCCCGTGTTCTTCTGTTCCTGGATCAGTTCATCTACCCATAAAGGAATAAGGGCACGGGTTAATGGCTGAGGGTGTCCCACGTAGCGGACATGGCCGATGCCAAGGGGGTGAAGAAATTTTTCTGCTACGGGTTCGGTTCCGCCCTCTACATGGACCAGTTTTCCGTCAATATATTGGGGGATTTTTCCAAGGGTCATGTGCAGGCTGTGATCCCAGGCAGCGCCGGCAAGTTCGGCAATACTGACCACCCAGTAAAGATAAATATCCTCTACAGTGTCCAGTTTATCAGCATACCATTTAACCAGAATATTGTTGGTTCCGGGATCAGAGCCCATGCCGGTGAGAACAGTGATATTGGCTTCTTTTGCCATTTTATCAATATCAGAATTAAAAAGAATTTCAGTTCCTTCGTAGTCATCGCAGATATCAATATAGTTCACTTTTGCCTCAACTGCTGCTTTTGCTACAGGTACAGCAGTCTTATAAAAGGGACCGGCGCAGTTAATCACCACATCAATTTCTTTGAATGCCGCTACCATGACATTATGATCATTTACATCCATTTGAATGAGGCTTGTTTTTTCACTGTCACGAAGTTTCGGTGACAGTCTTTCCGGGTCTGCATATAAATCAGCCAGGATAACAGATTCGACTTGTTCTTGTTTTATCAGATCTCTTGCCACTCCCTGACCCATACCGCCAACCCCGCCTATTATCAATGCTCGCATCTTCTTTCCCTCCTGCTGTTTTTTATAATAGTATAAATATTTGTTTTTTATTATCCTGTCTCCGTCCTTCTGCCTCCTGTCTCCGTCCTCCTATATTTTAAGTACCAGCGCTGCACCGGTATCACCGGCGGCACATCCGGTAAAGAGCATATATCCTCCGCCCTTGTCTGCCAGTTCTTCAATGCCTTCAATGATCAGTCTTCCTGCTGTAGGTGCCTGGGGATGGCCGAAGATAAGAGAGGAACCAAAATTATTAAATGTATTCACATCAATCTTCATCTGGTCGGCAAGATAAATATCATTGGCAGCAAAGGGATTGTGGGTCTTGATCACTTTTACATCTTTAATGGTGATACCGGCGTTGTCCAGAGCCATTTGGGCGGCAGGGACAACTGCCATGGCCATGAACCCTTTTTTTGATCTTGAAAATCCGTAGGAAACAATCTGTGCATCTTTTGAGCTGTCCTGACTCAATTCTTTGGCTTTTTTTCTTGAGGTGACAATCAAGCCACAATTACCATCAGCCGGGTGGGTCTGGGATCCGAATGTATGAGAACCGTTCGGCAGTACCGGTCTTAGTTTTTCAAGGCCTTCTTTTGTGGTGGGCATAACGCCTTCATCGGCATCCAGCAAAAGACTTTTTTTTTTCGATATCTGGATGCTCACCGGAAACATGTATTTTTTCTGGAATTCTCTATCATTGGCAAGGGCATCCAAGTATTGCTCATAGCGTCGCAAAGCAAGTTCATCACATTGTTCCCTGGTGACACCGGTTTCTCTGGCAACATTTTCCGCAGTCTGAATCATGGCATTTTTTGCCCAGGGATCATTGTTAAACTGGTCCATGAGCCAGTTTTCTGAAATTACCTGTCCGCCAGGTCCTTTTGGATTGGGCCAGATGGTATGGGGGCCGTTGGAACATCGGTCTGTCATCAAAGTGAAGACAGTTTGATAAAGTCCGGTTTCAATTCCCATGGCTGCCTGGAATATGACAGTGGTTGAGGTGGAACAGGCCTGGCTGATAAGACACCCCGGAATAGTTTGAGCGCCGATTAAAGCAGCTGCCCAGGGACCGCCATAAAATGTATAGGGCTGTCCTATCGTTGCGCCGAGAATCAGGTAATCAAAGATATCAGGGCTGATATTTTTTGTGATAAGCCAGTTTTTGGCGGTTTCAGAGCCAAGAACAATGGAATGTTCATTGGCCAGGCTGCCCTGCCATTTGGAAAAAGGGCTTGAATAATAGCCTTTGTATGGGATAAACGCTTTTGTTAACATGATTAAATTCCCTAATTATATTTTCTTAGAATTGCTTCCAGCACACTGCCGCCAATGGCTCGCGCTTTTTCTGATATGGTCGTGCAATAGTGCTTATTTCCTCTGGGATCAATGTCCCCGATTTTAAGGTGCTCTTTTACCCGGATGCCATTTCTTATCTGTCCCCTTAAAACACCGTCAATCCGGGCGATAACCGCTTTGCCGTCAACATGCCCTATCACATCATTTTTTTTAACAAGGGTGCCAATGGTTAAAGAAGCGGTAAAGATCCCGGCGCAGGGAGAGCGAAGCACCCTTTCTATAGTATACCCGTTGATATTGCCCGGGGCGCCGGTATTGGGTTCGGGACATCCCTTTAAAATGAGTCGCCCAAGGTTGTGACCCCGGTTGGTCTCTATAGCCATATGCACATCTTTGCCTGCCTCAAATCCCGGACCAAGTCCGATAACCAAAGGGGCTTCGGATAAATTTGTGCCCAGATTTTTTTTGGCAATAATCGCATCAATCACCACATGGGGTCGGAGCGCTTTAATGGATTCCCAAGCCGGATCAACAATGACGGGGACATAATTGTTTTCCCATGCAGAGCGGATTTTATCTGTATCAGACGCTTTTTTGGCTGTGATGCCTTCCACGATAATTTTCCCATCATGGACTGCCTCGCAGAAAGAAACCCGTCTTCTCACAGCCATGGGAGTTTGTATTTCCATCATAAAGATATGGTTAAAGTTGGATTGAAAAAGGCGACAGGCAAGACCGGTGGCCATTTCTCCGGCTCCCTTTATGGCGATGATAAGGGTATTGGTTTTTATTTTCATAATCTCATTTCCTATCTTCCAAATGAACAGACCGGATAGTGACAGACCTTGCAGTTCATGCACAATCCACCATGCCCCATGGCAGCAATATCATCTTCAGAGATGTTTTCTCCTGCCAGAACTCTTGGAAAAACCAGGTCAAACACGGTTTGTTTATAATAAAACACACAGGCCGGCAGGCTGATGACAGGAATTTTATCCAGCATGGATATCATGAGCATGGCGCCGGGAAGAACAGGGCTGCCGTAAAATGTGACCTTGGCACCTGTTCTGATAACTCCTTGACGGGTGACATCATCCGGGTCAACGGAAAGTCCTCCTGTGGTAATG
>JAFCZY010000298.1 GCA_019314105.1 Deltaproteobacteria bacterium | reverse complement strand
AAAATCCATGCGTCTTTTATATTGTTTTGCCACACCGGACATCATATGATATGCCAGTTCATGATTTTCTTCAAATAATGCCTGCATCCTCTCGCCTGAAAGGGTTATCATCTCGCAGGGTTCCTGGCAAATGGCAACATAGGAAGAAGTGGAGTCTTTAAGAAGCGCACAAGTACCAAAAGAAGACCCGGATTGGATATAATCAAGAATTACATCGATCTCCGGTGTCAATTCAACTTTAATGGCCACCTGACCCATCAGCAGCATATGGAATGTATCCACTTTTTCATTGGGGGCTATTAATTGTGTGTCTGTACCAAAAATACTCAACTGGGCTTCATTGGCAATAATTCCCAGTAAATGATCCGGAATCTCTTTTAAAATATTAATCCGTTTTAACTCTTCTATTTTTACCATTTGAACGCCTCAGCTTAAGTTAACATAAACACCAAAAAAATAAAGGATATGGTGACAGCAGCGCCGATACCAATGGGCAGAGTACCTGAAACAATATCATTGTAAAGTCTGTTCTTCTTTATTTCTAGTCGTTTATCCCGATACCCCAAAGCCAGCCAGATATTCACGGCTACAAACAGGGAAATTTTTGCTGCTGTATCCTTAAAAAAAGATACAAGACCTTTGACAACTCCCATTATAGACTTTTCGGATATCCGGTTCAATGAATTCAAACCCTTATCCAGAACGATATATCCGCCACGGCCAAGCTTCCGATAAAACCAGTCAACATCAAGGTTAATGGATTTAATTTCCGGTGGATAATATCCGGAAAGAATCAAAAGGGCGAACGCCAGGGCGCCAAACATCAGAAGTTGTAGCTGGCCGACAACATGTGCACCTGTATAGGGAATATAATTAACAGTAAACGGCAGAAGGTTATATAACGGTTGAGGAAAAACCCCTATAAAAACACAGGCAAAGGCTGCAATGCCCATTGCCAATGTCATATTCCATGAAGGATCTTTGGCTCTGATACCGGAATCATGGCCAAAAAAGGTGAAAAAAGGAACTTTAATACCAGCATGATGAAACACACCTGCCGAGGCAAATTGCAATATCAGATAAATAAAAATCATTTTTTCATTGACCGTTGCGGTGACGATCATGGATTTGGAAACAAACCCTGAAAACAAGGGGAACGCGGATATGGATGCGGCACCGACAATACAAAAAAGGCAAGTCAACGGCATTGTTTTATAGAGTCCCCCGATTTCAGTACACTTGATCTTACCGGTCATCTGTAGAACCGATCCTGCCGCCATGAAGAGCAGGCCTTTATAAAGGATGTGACAGAAGGCATGGGCAACCGCGCCATTTAAGGCAAGCTGAGTGCCAATGCCAATCCCAACGAGCATAAATCCGATCTGATTCAACAGGCTGTAGGCCAATACCCTTCTAATATCATTTTCAAGCACAGCAAAGAATATAGGCACAAATACCATAAATGCGCCGATCCAGATAAGTATTTCAGCCCCGGGGAAAGTCCTGATTAAAAGATATACGGCTGACTTTGTTGTAAAAGCACTTAAAAAAACCGTACTGGTCGGGGTTCCATGGGGGTATGCATCGGGCAACCATGCATGAAGCGGAATGGCTGCGGCATTCAGGGCAATACCAATAAAAATAAGATAGGATTCAATCCCGTTAAGTCCGATATAATCAAAGGCAATCGTTCCGGTTTTCTGGATGGTAAGAACAATCCCGGCCAAAAGGAAAAGGCCGCCGATTAAATGAACCAGGATATACCGAACGCCTGCCTCCCGTGATTCTTTGGTTCTGGATGCTATGATCAGGAATGTAGAGCTGACCGCCATGACTTCCCAGAAAAAATACAGGGACAGAAAGTCTCCTGCCAGGACAACCCCTAAGGTTGAACCGGCATAAACGATAGCGGCAACATGCTGAAGATCATCTTTTACTTTCAGGGCAAACAGAATACCAAGAAATGCCATGATGATAAAGATATAGCCAAAGACCATTGAAAGCTTGTCAATCCTTCCCATAATCAGGTTGTAACCCCAGAATTCATATGTCCAGATATTTCCATAGGGAAGATTCACCAGGACATAAAAGGCTGCCACAGGAATTAACAGCATATAAACAGACTTGGTCTTTCCTTTTAAAAAAGGAATCAGAATTGCAGCTAAAATAAATATTATTGCAGGAGGAAGCATGTTACTTGTCATAGTAATTCTCTTTTTTCATCACAATTAATCTTAGAAGTTTGGCCAGAAAAATAAGCAGAACACATGAAAAAAAGCCGTAAACAGCAGAAAATCCTTTAACATGTTCAAAAAAGAATGCCGGATGGGGATGAATAAAAAATTCTGATATCAATAAAATGACCAGAGAACAATAAAAAGTGATCAATAATTTTTTTACGTTTTTGGGATTATCAAAGAATGTAAGTTCTTTTTTCATTGTTGCATCCTTGTATAAAATTAATCTTTCCAACCCGTTCAGACTCGCCGGATCAAAACCGTTTAGTGGCCGCCACCGCCACTCATTGAAAAGGCAAATATTAAATAAATCACCGCGATCAAAACTGCCAGATAAAGCGCTGTTTTATATCCCGGCACAGGTTCATGCCCAAGTATTTCCCAATCATCTTTTTTTGTATCTTTGCTATTCATATTTCTAACCTTTAAAAATTTTTGAATCAAATCCCCAAACCAACTTTTATCAGGTTGACAAAAACCGTTGGATAAAAGAACAAAACAATTGAAATGACGGCTGTTATCATCAAAGGGATGACAAGACAAAGATTTGCTTCCTGTATCTTTACGGGAACACCATCCTCTTCGTCCTCACTTTTCCCGAAAAACCCTTTATAAACGATGGGTAAAAAATAAACTGCATTAAGAAATGACGACACCAGCAGAACAACCATGAAAATCGTCTGTTGCGCTTCAAGTGTCCCTAAAATCAAATTCCAT
This sequence comes from Deltaproteobacteria bacterium, assembly GCA_019314105.1. GTDB lineage: Bacteria > Desulfobacterota > Desulfobacteria > Desulfobacterales > Desulfobacteraceae > Desulfobacula. The sequence goes on along the minus strand of JAFCZY010000298.1, from coordinate 161 downwards.
TTACTGTAAAATCCCCCAGCCGGCGGAAGCCCGATCACCCCTAAAGCACCAATAAAAAAAGCGGCAAAGGTAAAGGGCATTTTTTTACCCAGCCCACTCATCTGACTGATATATTTCTTGCCGGTTGCCACATAGATAGCCCCGGCACAGAAAAACAGGGT
>JAFCZY010000036.1 GCA_019314105.1 Deltaproteobacteria bacterium | reverse complement strand
ATTCCTCCGAATTCTTTGTCATATTATCAATTTCGCCCAGTAATTGATCCACAAGTTTATCCTGGTCTATTTTTCGTATCACTTTTCCCTTTTTAAATAGAATTCCCATGCCATCACCCCCAGCGATACCTATATCTGCCTCTTTTGCTTCACCGGGTCCATTTACAGCACATCCCATAATCGCAACTTTAATCTTAGAAGACCGTTTAAGTAAAGCTTTTTCTGCTTCTTCTGCAATTTTAAAAAGATCAATTTTACACCGCCCGCATGTGGGGCAAGAGATTAATTCCGGCCCCCGGCTTCTAATCCCAAGAGCCCTCAGGATTTCATAACCCGTCCTGATTTCCTCAACCGGATCCCGTGTCAATGAAACCCGAAGAGTATCTCCAAGGCCTTCTGCCAGCAGCATACCGATCCCGATAGCCGACTTTGTGATACCGGCATAAAGACCCCCGGCTTCTGTTACTCCGACATGAAACGGCACATCTGTTTTTGATGCCAAAATCCGGTAAGCCTTTACCGTTCTTGAGACATCCGACGCTTTAAGAGAAACTTTAATATCATAAAAATCCAAATCTTCAAGAATTTTTATATTACGCAATGCACTTTCCACCATGGCCTCAGCTGTGATGCCAAGACGCTGTTCAATCTGTTTTTCAAGGGAGCCTGCATTCACACCGATTCGTATGGGAATATTATGATCTTTTGCGCAATCCACAACTGTCTTGATCTTTTTGGCTTCCCCGATATTCCCCGGGTTGATTCTTAAGGCATCCGCACCTGCCCTGGCAGATGCCAACGCCAGCCTGAAATCAAAATGAATATCAGCGATGATTGGAATGGTAATGCACTGTTTGATCTTCTCAATGGCTGCTGCTGCTTCCATATCCGGAACTGCCACGCGGATGATTTCGCACCCTGCCTTTTCAAGGGCAAGGATCTGCTTGACCGTGGCTTCCACATCCTGGGTCTGGGTATTGGTCATAGATTGGACTGAAATCGGTGTATCAGAACCAATCTTAACCTTTCCGATAGTGATTTGACGGGTTTGCCGTCTTTGTTGAACCAGTGACATCTTATTATCCTGCAATTTATAAAAATTAAAAGCTTACAGCATTGCGTTTAACCTGTAAGCTAAAAAATAGTCGCTTCCTTAAAAGATATCAAAGCTGTCCTTTTTATTCAAGACAAGTGGTTTTTAAATGTTTTACAAAGTTACAACATTCATTATTCTAAAAGGCAGGCTTTCTCTTCCATTGCATTCTGGTACTGTTTTTAATATACTTTAAATGGAAAAATTTTTCGCTGAAACAGATATCAATAATTTGAAAGGTTTATACAGATGGACTCTCTCTATGGTTCGACCCAAGGCCCTTCCTTTAAAATATACCATGAATTAATGGCCAAAAAAGTAGGTGAAATTCTTCTGGTATCCTGCCCATACGATGCATTTATTCTGGAAGAGGAAGGCCGTCTTTCAACAAGAATTATCAATGAGTACAAAGGGCTTAACCTTTCAAAGCCCCCAAGACTTACCTGGGTGTCTTCAACATCTGAAGCATTTAAAAGACTTGAAACAAAAAAATTTGACTTGATCATTGCCATGCCGAGCCTGGATGGAATGGATGTATATTCCTTTAGCGCACAAGTAAAAAAAAGATATTCTGACCTGCCCTTTTCCATGCTACTGCATAATACCTGTGACATTGATAAATATATTGACGTGAATCATTCAACGGCAATTGACCGAACATATATCTGGGGAGGGAATGCAGACCTTCTGCTGGCTATCATTAAAAATTTTGAAGATGAAATGAATGTTGCATTTGATACAGAGAATGCCAATGTCAGGGTCATTGTCATAGTGGAGGATTCACCCTATCATTATTCTTCTTTTTTACCCGTACTTTACAAACAAATTGTACTGCAGACGCAGTCGGTTATTGATGAATCCATTAATGAAGAACATCGACTGCTGAAAATGCGGGGCCGCCCCAAAGTTTTGATTGCTCATAATTATGAAGAAGCCATGGCACTTTATGAAAGATATAAACCCTATCTGTTATCTGTCTTTTCAGATATGCGGTATCCCAGAAACGGGGTGATGGATAAATCAAGCGGATATAAGCTGCTCAAAAAAATAAAGAAAGAAATCCCGGATCTACCGGTATTAATCCTGAGTACGGATGAGCATAACAAAGAAAAAATAGCTGATATCCCAGCCGTCTTTATCAATAAGAATTCAAGCACATTAAATGACCGGATTAAGAATTTTTTTGTATCTTATCTTGGATTCGGTGCCTTTATATTTCGATTGCCCAACGGAGAGGAAATTGCCCGAGCTGACGATTTAAGGACTATTGAAAAACTTCTGCCGGAAATTCCTGATGAATCCATTGTTTATCACGCCATGAACAATGATTTTTCACGGTGGTTCATGGCCAGAAGTGAAATTGAGTTTGCATTCAAATTAAAGCCATATAAGATCACTGACTTCCCCGATCCCGGGGCACTGAAGAAATTTTTAATTACGAGTATTCACGCCAGGCGAAAGGGATCAAGGCAGGGGCAGATTATTGATTTTGATTCGGAAAAATTTGATTCGGATACAGATTTTATGAAAATCGGCAACGGCTCTCTTGGTGGGAAAGGCAGAGGGTTGGCATTTATGGCTTCTCAGATAAAGCAAAATGCTTATTTTCGGGACAAATTTCCGGATGTAGATATCAGTATTCCCCAGACCTTTATAATTTCAACAGAAGGATTTAAAATATTTAATGAAGAAAACAACCTTTCAAGACTTCTTGAATCTGAAGAGGACCTGGAAGATAACCAGATTGTTGAACAATTTGTCCAGGCCAGGTTTCCGAACGGGTTGAAAAAAAACCTGGAGGCCTATTTGCAGAGTGTCCGATATCCCATTGCCGTTCGATCCTCCTCCCTTTTTGAAGACGCACATTATCAGCCTTTTGCAGGACTTTATAATACCTATATGCTCCCCAATTCACATCCGAATCTTGAACATCGACTTGAACAACTGATTCTGGCGATCAAACTGGTTTATGCCTCTACGTATCTCAAGGCACCCAGATCCTATGCAAGATCCACCATGCATCGAACCGAAGACGAAGAAATGGCTGTCATCCTCCAGCAATTGACCGGTATGGCGTATCATCATTATTTTTATCCGGCAATTTCCGGTGTGGCCCAGTCTTATAATTTTTATCCCATTTCCCATTTAAAGGCAGAAGATGGAATTGCCTATATTGCTCTGGGGCTTGGAAAAATTGTCATGGAAGGCGGACAGACCTTAAGATTCTGTCAGAAATATACCAAGTTTCTACCACAGTTTTCCACTGTGGATAATATACTTGAGAACTCTCAAAAATATTTTTATGCTCTGAAACTTGATGAATTTCCGGACGGTGATAAATTTATATCCGGTTCCATTGAAGACCCTACCCTTGCACAACTTGATTTGGGCGAGGCAATCGATCATCCGGTTGTTAGATCATTGTCCTCCACTTTTCATGTTCAAGACAACCGGATCAGAGATTCTTTTTCCAATAAGGGATTCCCGGTATTAACCTTTGCCAATGTCTTAAAATACAACGCTTTCCCCCTTGCCCAGATTCTTGAAGAAGTCACCAAAATCGGCAGCAAATGGATGGGATCTTCTGTTGAAGTGGAATTTGCAGTTAATTTACCGGATGATAAAACCCGGAAGCCCCAATTTTCATTACTGCAAATCAGACCCATGGGGCAATATAAACAAAATCTTGAAGTTAAAATCGGGGAAAAAGAAATCAAGGACGCTTTCTGTTATTCTACCTTATCGCTGGGAAATGGTGAATATAAAGATATCTATGATATAGTATATGTAGATCCTGAAACCTTTAAGGCGGAAAAAACAATTGAAGTGGCTGCAGAAATAAATAAAATTAATGCCCTGTTTAATAAAAACAACAGAAAATACGTTTTGATCGGACCCGGCCGATGGGGATCATCAGACCGGTGGCTGGGTATTCCCGTAGTCTGGAATGATATTTCAAATGTGGGGGTGATGCTGGAAACCACCATTGAAAGCATTAAGGCCGATCCTTCCCAGGGATCTCACTTTTTCCAGAATATCACTTCCCTTGGTATCAGTTATATTACCATATCAGATAAGGGGGATGATTTTATTGATTATGAATTTTTCAGGTGCCAGGCCTGTGAAAACACAACAACGTATCTGAAACATATAAAATTTGAAACTCCCATAAAAATTCTGGTGGATGGAAAGACATCACAGGCAGTATTAATGCCCTATAAAGAGGATGAACCCTATGATATGATGGAGGATATTCCGAGCCTTGATGATCCTGTTAAACATTGATGGATTCCCTCAAATTTATTATTTTGAAGCCCATTATTCCAGGTTGTCCGAAACATGTAAATATTTTTGACGTATATTTTTTAAAGAATAAAAATCTTGTATTTGCTTTAGAAAACGGATTGCTTTAAGTTAAAGAGAGTTCTTTATTGTAAATATTATGCGGTCTTTTTCTAAGGATTTTTTTTCTAATGGAATTTTTCAATGATTTTTCAAAGTTTTCAAAGGGGTTTGATAAGTGCATTACAACCATTGATTCTCATACTGAAGGGGAATCCACGCGTCTGATCGTCAATGGTTTGGAGGACATCAAAGGAAAAACCATGATGGATAAGCTTGAATGGTTTAAATCCCGATACGATCATATCCGGTGTCTTTTGACAAAAGAACCCAGGGGCTCCAAGATTCTGGCAGCTCTTGTGACCGGGAATGTCACTCCAGCTGCAAAGTTCGGACTAATCTACATGGATGCCAAACGATATCCCTATCTTTGTGGGCATGCAACCATTGGTGCTGTGGCAACCCTTGCCAGATCAGGTTTCCTTGTGCTTGAACAGGGGGAAAATTCCGTGCTTGTGGATACCCCGTCAGGGCTTATGGATGCCAGGGTGTTTGTTGATGAGGATAAACTCGATGCTGTGGCTATCAATATGGTGCCCTCCTTTGTTTATGCTACAGGTCAAAAGATTAAGGTTGAAGGGTTTGGAACGATAAAAGTGGATCTTGTCTGTACAGGCGGTTTTTTTGCCATGGTCGATTCACGTCAAATTCAAATAGAGCCGGATTTGGAAAATAAGGAATTTTTAACGGATCTGGGCATGAAGATTATTGATGCTGCCAATGAACAGCTTACCGTATCTCATCCTGTCAGACCGGATGTCAGAACCATTGATGTCACAGAATTTTATGATTCGCAACACGATGAGGACAACGCCTCCGGCAAAGGCATGGTCATTTATGGGGAATCCCATGCAGACCGGTCTCCCTGCGGCACGGGCACGGCTGCGAAACTGACGCTTCTTCATCATTATGGAAAAATTAAAATGAATCAGCGTTATATAAATTATAGTCCGTTGGGTACCTCGTTTGAGGCCATGCTGGTAAAGAAGGAAAAAATCGGACCTGTGGACGGGTTTATTGTGCAGATTAAAGGCATGGCCTACTTAACCGGGGTTCATCATTTTATCGTTGAAGATAATGACCCCTTTCAACAAGGATTTATCATGTAATGAAAATAGTTGCAGACATTATTTTGCATAATGGCATTATTCAAACTCAGGATGATTTTCATCCAAAGGCCCGGGCTGTTGCCATATCAGGCAAGAGGATTTTAAGCGCCGGGTCTGACAAAGATATCTTGGGGTTGGCTTCAAACCACACACAAGTAATTGATCTTGATAACAGAGTGGTATTACCCGGATTTATGGATACCCATTTTCATTTTTACGAGTGGGCACTCAATTATGACAGTATTGATTTTTCACGGGTTGGCTCATTTAAGGAAATGGAAGACGCTGTTTCAAAGAAGGCCCTGGCCGCGGGTGAGGGCAACTGGGTATTGGGTCAGGGCTTTAATGAGTCGGACTGGCCGGAGAATAAAATACCGGATCGGTATGATCTTGACAGGATTGCACCCGATAACCCGGTCTGTATCTGGAGATGCGACCTTCATTTATCTGTTGCCAATTCTCTTGGCTTAAAGCTTGCCGGAATCAGTTCTGCAACCCCTGATCCCAAAGATGGTGTGATTGAAAAGGACGTATCCGGCCGTCCCACAGGTGTTCTAAAGGAGCTTGCCTCAAACATGATCCGGAATGTTCTGCCTGAACTTTCCCGGGCAACCGTGCTTGAAAATATGCAAAAAGCCGTACATGATACCCATAAACTTGGACTTACATCCATTCATGATATCCGGCTCATGGGAGGACTTGACGGCGCAGATGCATTAAAGGCATGGCAGCGGCTTCACCGGGAAAACAGGCTTCATCTTCGTTGTCATGTGGCGCTTCCCGGGGAAATGACAGACCAGGCCATTGATTTAGGGCTTTGTACAGGGTTTGGGGATGATCTCTTAAAGATCGGTTATTTGAAATTTTTTTCAGACGGTGGTATGGGCGCAAGGACAGCCTGGATGACAAAAAAATATCTTGACGCGGGATTTGGCATGGCCCTGACCCCGGTTGCGGATATTGAAAAAGCAGTGTTAAAGGCTGATCAGGCTGGATTAAGCGTCATGGTGCATGCTGTTGGTGATCGGGCCAACAAAGAAATTATAGCCATGTTTCAGAGGATTGAAAGCAAAGCCCCGACCCGGTGTATAATTCCCCATCGAATCGAGCATGTCCAAATGGTTCTGCCGGAAGATCTTGAAAAACTTTCAGTATTGAAAAACATGGCTGTCTCCTGCCAGCCCAGCAACTTAAGCCTTGATATTTCCATGATTGATCAGTGTGCAGGACCCAGAGGGAAATATGCCTATACCCTGAAAAATATCTTAAAAACAGGCGTTCCCCTGATGCTCAGTTCTGATGCGCCTGTGGCAGATCCCAATCCTCTGGCAGGGATTTATTCTGCTGTTACAAGAAAAAGAATGAATAAGACTCCGGAGCAGGGATGGTATATGGAACAGGCACTCAGTGTTGAAGAAGCCGTTAAAGGGTATACCATCACCCCGGCTGTGGCTTCAGGAACAGGAGAGCAATTGGGATCTATTACAAAAGGCAAACTTGCAGATTTAATTGTTCTTGATCAGAATATTTTTAAGATTGATCCTGACAACATCCCGGATACACGAGTGGATTTAACCCTTTTTGATGGAAAAATTGTTTATGAAAGATGATTCATCACAGATGACCTTTTCCTATCTTACGACGATTTTTGACCGGTCGGCTGATGGGTTGATGATCTGCGATGTCAATGGAACAATCCTGAAGCTTAATCGTGCGGCTGAAATCTTAAACGGGGTAAAGGCATCTGAGGTGCTGGGAAAAGATGTTAGAACCCTTGTAAAAGAAGGACAGATTGACAGGTCAGCCACCCAGGAAGTCCTTGAAACAAAACGCCAGGTCAGTGTAATTCAGACGACACCGCGATCAGACTACACCTTGCTGGTGACAGGAACTCCGGTTTTTGATGATAACCATAACATTCTTTTTGTTGTTGTAAATGAAAGGGATATTTCCCTTATCGAAGGTATGAGACAACAGCTTGTACTTGTAAGACAGGAGTCTGAAAAGATAAAGGATGAACTGACCGAGTTGACCCTGCTTGAATTAAAAGAGAACAATATCGTGGCCCAGAGCGATTCAATGAAGCAGACACTTCGACTGGCCTTGAAACTATCTGCCATTAACGCTTCCAATATTCTGATCCAGGGAGAATCCGGGACAGGCAAAGGGTTGCTGGCAAAATTCATTCACAAACACAGGGCCGGTAGTAAAATGCCGTTTATTCAGATCAATTGTGCGGCCCTGCCTGAAAACCTTCTAGAGGCTGAACTGTTTGGATATACAAAGGGAGCATTTACCGGAGCCAGTGAAAAAGGAAAGATAGGGTTGTTTGAACTGGCATCCGGGGGGACACTTTTTCTTGATGAAATCGGGGAAATGTCCATCGGGGTGCAGGCCAAGCTGTTGAAGTGCCTGGATGATCATGAAATTATGCCCATTGGCGGTATTACCCCCAAAAAAATAGACTGCTCGATTATTGCCGCCACCAATCAGGACCTTGACACCCGGACATTCAATAAGAAGTTCAGGCTGGATCTTTTTCATCGGCTTAATACGTTTACACTTTTGATCCCGCCATTGAGAAACCGGCCCGAGGATATTCTTGAGCTGGTTCGAATCACCCTTAAAAAATATAACAAACGATACAATCGCAGAGCAAAGATCGGTTACAAGGCATTTGACAGGCTTCAAACCTACGACTTCCCGGGGAATGTCCGGGAATTGGTCAATATCATTAAACAGGCTATTGTTATGTGTGACAGACGGTCTCTGGATGATTATCTGGTAAAAGCGTTAAACAAGACCAAGCCACCTGGAACAAAAGTGGAACCAATGAAAGAAGGCGGCAGTCTTTCGGATAAAATATGGGCGGTTGAAAATGAGATGCTGATGCAGGCAGCTGTGAAATGCTTTACCACCAGGGAAGCTGCCAGGTTTTTGGGGATCAGTCAGCCCTCTGTGGTCAGAAAATTTAAAAAGCACGGGATTCGTATTACAAAAAATTAATATTGATTCATTTTTGTATCAGGCATGCGGATAAGCCCTTCTTTTAAGCTTTTGGCTAAATATAAATCTGATTCATTTTTAAATCGTATTATATGTTCAATTATTTTAGATGGTTGAACCAATATTGATGATTCATATATGAATCAAATTTGATTTTTTGCAATTTTTAAAACGTCCCGCCAATAAAAATTCTTTTTATTTTCAGTTAGTTAATAAAATAATTTAATATATGGCACAAGAATTGCATTTTGTAAAGTTTGAAATACAGCTAAAATCGTATAAACAAGTAAAAATTATAGGATGTTTGAATGAAAAATAAATTTTGGAAACCCTGGATTTTATTATCCCCCTCTTTGACAGCCGTTTTTTTTCTTCTGGTGATTCCTATCTGTTTTGTAATTGTATATAGTTTTTGGCTCAGGGCCCCAAACGGACAGGATATACCGGCCTTTCAATTTGGTAATTATGCCAAATTTTTTGCAGATTTTTTTTATCCGTCCATCCTTTTAACGACACTTCGTGTTGCCCTTGAAACGGTTATTTTATGTCTGGTTCTGGGCTACATCCCGGCATACTTTTTTTATAAGACAGAATCCCGGTTCAAACCCTTTCTCATGATACTGGTCATGTTGCCATTCTGGATCAGCTTTATTATCCGGACCTTAAGCTGGATAAACATTCTGGGAGATTCCGGATTGATCAATCACCTGTTGTTGAAGTTTAATATTATCTCAAGCCCCTTGGCCATGCTGTATAACGAAGGGGCCGTCATCATGGGCCTTTTGCAATATCTTCTGCCTTTCATGATTTTAAATATTTACGTCAGTCTTGACGGCATTGACAAGAGTCTGGCTGAAGCGGCAAAAAGCCTTGGATGCACAGAATGGCAGGCGTTCAAAGAAGTGACACTTCCGTTAAGCCTGCCTGGGGTGAGTGCCGGGTGCCTGCTTGTTTTTGTGTTGACCTGCGGGACATACCTTCCCCCGATGATTTTAGGCGGTCCCGGAAATGAAATGATCGCCAACCTGATCTTCAAGCGGATAATCGGAACCCTTGACTGGCCGTTTGGTTCGGCTATCAGTACTATTCTGATGTTGCTTTTGATGGTTATTGTCTACACTTACAACCGGTATATGGGGATCAACCAGATATTTAAAACACTCAGCAATGAATCGTAACAGGGAAGAAATATGAAAAAATTGATTTCAGGATGGTCATTGATAAAAATATTTACTTTTCTGGTTTATGTTTGGATGTTTATCCCGATTATTGCCGTTGTCATTCTCTCATTCAATCCCCAGCAGTTTGGATCATTCCCAATGGAGGGATTCAGTTTCAAGTGGTATGTAAAGCTCTCGCATAATTCAACTATTTTGGAGGCCTTTAAAAATTCCCTGGTGCTGGGGTCTTGCACAGCGGTTTTGGCCACGGCGTTTGGCGTGCCTGCCGCCATGGCGTTTATTCGATATGAGTTTAGGGGTAAGGAATTTTTAAACACCCTTTTAATTGCGCCCAACATGGTTCCAGAGGTTGTATTAGGGGTTGCTTTGTTGTTGTTTATCCGGTGGCTGCAACAACCAAAGAGTTTTGCCCTGCTGCTCATTGGTCATGTGGTTTTAACCCTGCCCTATGTCCTTTTGATTGTCCAGGCAAGACTTGTCGGCATTAAGAAGGAATACGAGGAAGCCGCATTGTCCCTTGGTGCAAACCCGTTTCAAACATTCAGGGAAATTACGTTTCCCTTGCTGGCGCCTGCGATCTTAGCGGGGATGCT
>JAFCZY010000297.1 GCA_019314105.1 Deltaproteobacteria bacterium | reverse complement strand
TAATGCCCCGGTTGCCAAAAATAAAACAGCTTCCATTATCTCATTCAAGGCTCCCAGCATATCTCCTGTAATACAATTGAGTTTCTTTTTATAAAATCCCAATACCAGCAACAGGGTCCCCAAAAAAACAAGGTTCAAAACCAGGCCTTTATGTCCTAAAAAAAGAGATATGATCACTGGAATCAACACAAAGAAAAAATCCTTTAAGCCAATTTCCTTTTCAAAAAAATCAAGGCCGGTCCCGGTCTTTTCTCTGCCATAGTCTAAAAACCGTATACCAAATATCATTGCCGACCGTGAATAAGCAGGAACAATCAAAAGCAGGGCCAGAGTTTGAAAATGGGTTCCACTTGTTTTGACAGAATAAATTCCAGCTATTTTAACTGCCAGGATACAAAAAACCGCCACAAGTCCCATCATCCCTGTCCTGCTGTCTTTCATAATTTCAAGCACTTTTTCTCTGGACCTGTGGCTGAACAATCCGTCTGCTGTATCTCCCAGACCGTCCAGATGGAAAGCCCCTGTTACCACGACAAGAAAAAGAACATCCAGAACTGCCACTACAGCAGGAGACCAAAAGTGTGACGTGACCGTATCAAACACCAGCAGAAAAGCACCCAATATCAATCCTACGACGGGAAAATACTTGATCATGCCCATAGGAGAATAGGCCACATTTTTTCCCGCTGGGAGAATGGTAATAAATAGAATGGCTGATCTAAAATCCGTAAAAATCTTTTTCATTCGCCTTAGTCTTTTAATGTTTGCCTGACATACACTTTTTTAGAACCTTGGTTTTATCTGAACATCAATTCCGGCAACCGTCATAACAACCGTGTCAGCAATATTTGCCATCCGTTGATTAACAAACCCGGCAATATCCCTGAACTGCCTGGCAAGTTTATTCTCCGGGACAATACCGGTACCCACTTCATTGGAAACCAGAAACACCGGACACTCACACTGGTCAAGAGAATTTTCCAGATAATTAACAGCCTCATCAATCTGAGTCTGATCATAGGAATGAAACAATAAATTGGATACCCAGAGTGTCAGACAGTCAACAAGGATAACACCGGCTGTGGGGGAATATTGATTAATTTTTTCATAAATTCTGACCGGCTCTTCAATGGTATACCAGCCTTCTCCCCGATCTTTTTGATGTTTTTCCACCCGTTTTTCCAATTCAGAATCACTGGGTACAGACGTGGCAATAAAATATTTATTTTTTCTTTCCAAGCTGTTGGCCTGTATCTTATTGGCTTGATTCAGGGCGAAAGAACTCTTCCCGCTTCTACACCCTCCGATCACAAATGTTATTTTTTTTTTCAAAAGCGTGTACTTAATTTAAATTATCTTTTGGAGGTTTAGTAACCGGAACCTTAAACACAGGGACCCCTTCTTTGGCAAGAACTTTATCTTCTTCTTTTGTTGTCGTCCCTTTGATATTCCTGTAATCTTCGGCACCATAATGCATTTTCAAAGCTTGTTTTGTAAAATCAGTTCCCACATCTTCAAAGTTCTTTTCAACATACTCTGTCACTTTTTCAGTGAGTTCAGCCATGGCTTCCTGACTTGCCTGCAAGGCTCTATGTGTCATATTATTGGAAGATTTTTTAATGGCAATGGGATGAAGTTTCTGAACAACGGATGTAGTTTCACAAACAGGGCATGCCAAAATACCCTGCGCCTGCTGTTTTTCCAGATCTTCCTTGTCTTCGAACCAGCCTTCGAAGGTATGACCATTTAGACACTCAAGATCAAATACTATCATTTTTAAATAATTCTGTTTACACCTGTGGCGATGTTATAACAATAATCTCCCATCTTTTCATAGTTTGAAACAAGGGCAATAAAAAAAACACCAATATCAACCATACATTCTCCTTGTCTTAATCTTTCTATATGCTGATATCGCATATCTTCACGCATCTGGTCAATCGAATCTTCATATTCCAATGCTTTTTGGTAAAATCCTTCTGTTTTTTCGTGCATTTCTTTGACAATCAAACTCAAAAATTTATCCACCTGACCCGATATGGCCAGCAGGTCTCCTTTGGCTTTTTCAGTGAATTCAAAATTATTGTCATATATTCTTTCAAGTATTTTTGACACATTTTCCATGGAATCGCCTAATCTCTCTATATTATTAACGATTCGCATCATTTCTGATATTTCTTTCGCCTCGGGTTCGTTCACCTCTCCCTGATAAATAGTTGTCAAATACTTGATAATGACTTTTTGATAATCATCCAGATGATCTTCCACCGCCTCTCTTTCGCCAAGGATGTCGTCATCTCTTATCATAAGACAGGTTGAGAGTTTCTTTAAATTTATATGAAGAAATTCCATATTATTTATGATTTCACCTTTAACCTTGGCAAGAGCACCTATGGGTGAATCAATGAACCCTGTATCAAATTCAGGCAGCCGGTATCTTTCTTGACCCTTATCAGGTTTAGGAGATATTAAAATTGTCAGTTGAACGAGTTTGGGAAGAAAAATCAGGAACACCAGGGCATTGATAACATTAAAAAGGGTATGACCGTTGGCAATATATCTTGCAACATTGACATATTCGCCTTTCACTGTATGGGTCACAGCTCCAGCACCTAATTTTAACGTAATCACCTCAACAATATCAACAAACCAGGGGAAAATCAGTAAAATAATACCAACGCCGACAACATTAAAAATAGTATGGGCATTTGCTGTTCTATGGGCATCTGCATTATTTGAGCCTAAGGTAGAGAGTTGAGCCGTTACTGTCGTGCCGATATTTTCGCCAAGCACAAGGGCAAGGGCTATTGGATACGTCAAAAGCCCGGATACTGCCAGGGTCATTGTCAACCCTACTGTAGCTGAAGAAGATTGAACAGCTATCGTTAAAACGGTTCCCATGAATACACAAAGCAAGATTCCACCAATGTTTTCTGTAAAAAGCAGGCCAAACCCTAAAACGATATCTCCGATACGCCGGTAATTCCTTTTTTTTGAAAAATATTTCAAGCCAACGCCAAGAGCAATTGCCGGAAGCGCCAGTTTTGTCAAATTAAAGGCAATCATCTGTCCGGTAATGGTAGTGCCGATATTCGCACCGATAATAACCCCCACGGCCTGCTCAAAGGACATGATACTGGCACTCACAAACCCGATCAACATGACAGTGGTTGCGGAGGAAGACTGAATAATGGCAGTAACACCTGCACCGGTTGCGCATCCCATAAATCTGTTAGAGGAAATCGCTTCCAGAATCCGCCTGATTTTTTGCCCTGCTGTGGCTTGAAGACCTTCGGTCATCATTTTCATTCCAAGAATGAAGAGTCCAAGTCCGCCAAGGGTTTGCATTAATATTCCTGTTAAGCTCAATTTTGTCCTCTTTATAGGGTTAGTGCTAATGTTGCTCTGCCATCATAAATCTAACAAAATTTTAACAAACCACTGCCATCATAAATCTAACAAAATTTTAACAAACCAAAAGGGTTATATATTAAATTTTTAAATTTTTCAATTGTGAAATGCGCTTTAGATCGACGGTTGAATTTATACAAGGAAAGAGTGTATTATTAGTAAAAACAGGATGTTCAAGGAGATCGAGTTTTGAATGCGTGACCGCACTCTCCCACATTGGTGTGTGCGGAATCGGTGTATAATAAGCAAGAACAGGGAGAATGCCGGTTTGTTTTACAAGATGCATGGAAATTTCCACTTCATCAATATTTTGTCCGGGAAGTCCGCAGAGTAAATATGCCCCGATCTGTTTTTTTTCAAACCCGGCCGTTTTAAGATTCTCGATAGCGATATAAAATTCATTTTCAGCCACTTTACCATCATAGGTTCGGGTTTTGGAGAAATCAGTGGTTTCAAGGCCCAGTCGGATGGTTTTAAATCCTGCCTTAAACATTAAATCGGCCGCCTGTTTTGTAATGGCTTTGATATGAAGGGCATTGGGCGTATGAAACCAGATATCCATTTTTGATGCAATGATTTTTTCAAATAATGGGAATGCATACTGCTTCGCATTCACCAGCAGGGCATCATCATAAAAGGCAAAATTTTGAATATCAAACTTCTGGTGCCAATGCTCAATTTCTCTGAATACGTTTTCAGGTGATCTTCGCCTGAGTTCCGGTTCCAGATATGAAGATGCGCAATATTCGCATGAAAATGGACACCCTCTTGAGGTTAAAATGGGCGCATAGGCAATTTTATTTTGAAGATCAAGGGCCGGAAAAGGCAATGCATCCAGATCACCCGACAAATTGCTGTCATCCAGATCAAATCCAGTGAAATCTCTGAT
>JAFCZY010000296.1 GCA_019314105.1 Deltaproteobacteria bacterium | reverse complement strand
CAGTCGTTACAGTTATAGCCGTCATGTATACGGCATCAAGAAAATTCCATTTTTCAATCACCATATATCCGGTCACACCGATAAAAAAAATAACCCAGGAAATGAGAATCGCCCTGATGATTTGTTGAAGTTTGTTCATAGGGGTATAAATACTGGTCTTAAGAATAAAAATCAAGGTAAGATTATAGAAGGCAAAAGGCGTGTATCTTCTTGACGGACGTATTGGTTGCTGGTATTAAGATGGACATGAAAAAGGAACTCAAAAAATTTGCTCACTTTCGTCGTGAAATGGTCGAAAAGCAGGTTGTTTCCCGGGGGGTAACCGATCCATTGGTTCTTGAGGCAATGACCACAGTGCCAAGGCATTTATTTGTCAGTGAGGCCCTTGGTGACAGTGCATATGGAGATTTCCCGCTTCCCATTGGAGAGGGGCAGACGATTTCACAACCCTATATTATTGCAGAGATGACACAAAGTCTTGAGTTGAAAGGTCATGAAAGGGTCCTTGAGATCGGTACCGGATCAGGATATCAGGCAGCTGTTCTGGCTCGGATCGTCTATAAAGTATACACCATAGAAAGAAATAATTCTTTATTTTTACAGACAAGAAAGCTTTTTGATACGTTAAAATACCATAATATTATTACCCGATATTCTGATGGTACCCAGGGCTGGAAACAAGAAAGTCCTTTTGATGCCATTATTGTCACCGCAGGGGGGCAGCAGATTCCTGCGCCGCTGATTGAACAGCTTGCCATCGGGGGACGGCTTGTCATGCCGGTTGGGGGTAGTTTTTCCCAGGAATTGATACGGCTTGAAAAGACCGAAAACGGAATAAAAAAAACCCACCTTGGTGCGTGCCGGTTTGTAAAATTGATTGGCCAGAATGGCTGGGATGAGTAAGTCCCTGAAAAACTGATGGAAAAAGATAGTGAGCGATCTTCATTCATTAAAGAGCTTCTTATCGGATTTTGCCTGGGAACGGCAAATATTATCCCCGGTGTTTCCGGCGGCACATTTCTTTTGATTTTTAACATTTATGAACGTGTTTTTTCTAGTCTGAATAATATTAATAAAGTCAGTATCCTTGAGTTTTCAACCTGTATGGCCAATCTTGTTTTTAAAATCGGGAAAGCAGGCTCATTGAAAACAGTTGTTGATTTTTTAAGAAAGAATGATTTCATTTTTCTTTTTAAATTGATTGCGGGTGCGGTAGTGGCCATTATTTCTCTTTCAAGTGTGATGAAATATTTGATTGTGTATCATTTCAGCAGTACCTATGCATTATTTTTCGGTTTGATTCTGGTTTCAATTGTTATCCCTGTAAAAATGGTGAGGGATAAAAAAAAATATCTGATCTTATTTGTTATTTTGGGAGCTGTCGCCACCATTTATATGACAATGGCAGTGAATCCCTATGAAAAAGTAAAAATGAAATCTGAATTTTATAAAGGTCAGTATCTGAAAACTTCGGAACCGAAACAGGAGAAACCGGATATTAAAGCTTTCTCTTTTGTAGGGAAATATACGACAGATGAATATATATATGCTTCAATTTGTGGTGCGATTGCGATTTCAGCCATGGTTCTGCCCGGGATAAGCGGGTCGTTGGTGCTTATTCTGATGGGAGAATATTTTGAGGTTGTTTCTGTCATTTCAGGGTTAAAGACGTTAAATTTAGATAATATGGTTTTTTTAGGGTGCTTTACAATGGGCATTATTATCGGTGGTCTTTTATTTGCCAGGCTGGTCAACGCTGTTTTGAAACGATATTATAATGCCACCATGGCATTCCTCATCGGATTGATGGCAGGGTCTTTATATGCGCTGTGGCCGTTTAAAAAAAGTATTATTATGGCACGGCAGTATATTAAAGAAGATGGCCTGGTAGGTATGGTTCAAAATGTGAGGATTTACACAAATATAAATGAACTGCCCCAGATCGGGACTGAATTTTATGTTTCACTGATCACCTTTTTTATCGGGTGCATCATCATGTTCTTTTTCATTGGGAAAGAACTTCGGGACTGATCAGAAGGGTTATAGCATTTCCGGGGTAAACGCCACCACATCATCAATGGATGAGGTGTCACAGAAAATCATGACCAGTCTGTCAATTCCCAAAGCAATACCCGCAGTATCGGGCATGGTTTCAAGATCTTTTAGAAATTTACCCGGTAAGGGGAGGGGCGATTTGCCTTGAGAACTGCGAAGTTGATTCTCTATTTCAAATCTTAATTTTTGTTCAACGGGATCAGTCAATTCGGTAAATCCATTGGCAAGCTCGATACCGGCTAAATAAAATTCAAATCTCTGGGCGTAGTGAGGATTTTCCGGTATTAATTTCGCCAGGGATGCAAGACTTGCAGGGTAATCACATAAAAAAACAGGGACTGTATTGCCAAGGCGAGGTTCAATCTGATCGCTCAGGATTTCATCAAAGTCGTTATCTTTCAGTGCATCGTTTAAGGATTTGGTCGCATAGCGGTCAAACGCCTGCTGAACGGTAATTTTTTTCCAGGGAGGATGTAAGTTGATGGGGTGGTTCTGATAGATAATCTGGTGGCCAAGATTGAGCCTTTTCGCAATAAAGTTTATCAGGCCCTGGCAGTGATCCATTAAATCAAGATAGGTGGCATCTTTTGCATACCATTCCAGCATGGTTAACTCCGGCAGGTGATGTGATCCCCTTTCATTTTTTCTGAAGCATTTGCAGATCTGGAAAATTTTCTGAAAGTCTTTTGATAATAATCGTTTCATGCAAAGTTCAGGAGAGGCCTGCAGATAAAATTTTTCTGAGGCGACAGGATCAATCTGGGCTTCGGGAATAATGCAGGGACATCGGATAGGGGTTTCCACTTCAAGATAATGGTTGCCAGTAAAAAAATCCCTTATGGCTTGAATCACAAGGGATCTTATCTCAAGATATCTGTAGGTTTTTGTCTTCAATATTATTTTATTTCATAGATATCTTTTGGCCTGTCCTGTAAAAAGACTTTATCAAATTTATTTTTATCTGCCTGGTCAAAAAATTTGTATCCGGCTTCAATACATGATTTACAGGCATTGATGGGAATATGGACAGCAAGAACATGATGCCCGGGTGTTGCAGTGGAATCAATTTCAAAACAGCCGCC
>JAFCZY010000295.1 GCA_019314105.1 Deltaproteobacteria bacterium | reverse complement strand
GGTCTGGAATGGTTAAGACGGCAGAGTGTCTGAGCGAGGAACGAGTGAGTTTCTGCCGTCCAATGGAAGACCGTTGTGAACTTTAAAAAATTATTCAGGCACCAGGGAGGATAAGACACCACGGATCTCCTCAAATAAGCAGACACTCCGGATCTCCACGGCTGGGTGGCGTTACCCGATCAACGGGTTTATGAAAATATCCGGTTTCAAAATCTAATGGTTGACTGCAAACACCTAATTATCGTATTATCCTTAAAATTTCAATTAACTTAATAGAGGAGTGGACCAGAATGAAAAAATGGATGGTATTGGTGTTAATGTGTTCTATATTTTTTATTGGATTTTCTATAACTGCCTTTGCCGGCGACAAAAAGCTCAAGGCTGGTTTTATTTATGTCGGCCCTGTTGGCGATTATGGATTTACCCATGCTCATGATCTGGGGCGACAATATGCTGAAAAAAAATTTCCCTGGCTGGAAACTATTTTTGTAGAATCCGTTGCAGAAGCAGACTGTGCAAGAATCATTGACCGGCTTATTCAACAGCAAAAATGCGATGTGGTTTTCACTACAAGTTTTGGATTCATGGACGAAACCATTAATGCCGGCACCCGATATCCTGATAAGCTTTTCATGCATTGTTCAGGATTCAAGCGATCCGATAATGTGGGAACTTATTTTGGTGATCTCTACCAGATGTATTACCTGAATGGACTTATGGCAGGTGCATTAACCAAAACCAATAAAATCGGTTATGTGGCAGCTTTCCCCATTCCTGAACTGGTTCGCCATATTGATGCCTATGCCCTGGGGATCAAGGCGGCTAATCCTGCGGCCAAACTCAGCGTAAAATGGATCTATGCCTGGTATGGACCGGACAAGGCGAAAGAAGCGGCCGAGGCATTGATCGCAGAAGGATGTGATGCCCTTGCCTTTACCGAGGATACGCCTGCTGTAATTGAAGTAGGACAAAGCCATTCGGAAAAAGGGAAGCAGATTTATACCTTCAGTCATTATTCTCCCATGCAGCCTTATGGAGTTGATTCTGTTGTTTCAGGACAGCTCATGAACTGGGGAGGCATGTATGCCCAAATCCTTGAAAGCATTTATAATAAAACCTGGAACAATAAAGATATCTGGTGGCTGGCCAAAGAAAAAGCAGCCATTCTTGGCGGCAGCCCAACCGATATCATCAATCCCAAGTTTGTGGGTGCATTGAAAAAAGCCATGCTTGATACAAAGGAATTTGGTAAAATTTCTGCCTATGATCTTGTTGTAAAAAGATACGCGCAGATGAAACAGGGAGTTGATGTATTTGAGCCATTTACCGGCCCCATCAGCGACAATAAGGGAACCCTGAAAATAAAGGCTGGAGAAACAGCATCAAAAGGCGACCTTCTCAGCATTATGTATTATGTGGACAATGTTGAAGGCAACGTCCCCCAGTAAACAAAACAACCTCTTGAGAAAAGCCGGGATATGATTTCCCGGCTTTTCTTTTACCTCGATTTTTTTTAAAGGGCCTTATGAAAAAAATCCAATGCCTTGAAATGAGCGGCATCTCAAAATCATTTCACGGCACCCCTGCCAACCAGGAGATTAACCTTTGCGTTGAACCCGGTGAAATTGTAGGACTTCTGGGTGAAAACGGGGCCGGTAAAACGACATTGATGAATATCCTGTATGGGCTTTACCAGCCCGACTCCGGCCAAATAAAAATTAACAATAAAAATGTTCAGATTCATAGTCCTGTTGAATCCATCCATCTGGGTATCGGAATGGTCCACCAGCATTTCATGCTCATACAAAATCATTCCGTCATTGAAAATATTGCATTGGGTTATAAAGATACACCGTTTTTCTTTCCCAAAATAAAAATTAGAAAAAAAATTGAACAATTCTCCAGGCAATTCAATTTTCATATTGATCCGGACAAAAAAGTCTGGCAGCTTTCAGCCGGTGAACAGCAGCGGGTGGAAATCATTAAAGCACTTTTAAATGGTGCCGACCTTCTTATTCTTGATGAACCCACTTCCGTTCTGACTCCTCAGGAAATCAAAGAACTGATTTTTGTACTGAAGGAAATGAAAGCCAAAGGCCACATGATCATTTTTATTTCCCACAAGCTTGATGAAATCATGGAGATCTGTGACCGGGTCATCGTGCTTCAAAAAGGGAAAATTGTGGGAAGTTCTGATACCAGTGATACGGATAAAAAATCCCTTGCCCGGATGATGGTGGGCAGGGATGTCGTCTTTAATACCCTCAAGGAAAAACTGGACAAAGGTAAAAAAATTCTAAGCGTTAAAAACATCAATGTCCTTGGGGACAAAAGTATTTTGGCGCTTAAAGATATCTCATTTGAACTTTTCAAAAATGAAATTTTCGGTATTGCAGGCGTTTCCGGAAATGGACAACGTGAACTTGCAGAAGTCATTACCGGCATCCGGCCCATCTCATCTGGAAACGTAACCATAAATGGCAAAGATATCACAAATAAATCGCCCAGACAGATTTATGACAACGGTGTTTCCCACGTACCGGAAGAAAGAATCCGGTTTGGAATCGCTCCGGGCCTTTTCTTATATGATAATGCCATCTTAAAACAACACCACTTAAAAAAATTTTCCAGGCGCTATTTTCTGAAATACGATCAGGTAAAGACGCATACAAAAACCATTGTTGATAAATTTAAGGTTTCTACCCATTCCATTGATAGCCAGATCAGGAACCTTTCCGGCGGGAATATTCAAAAACTCATCCTGGGCAGAGAAATCAGTGAACGACCACAGCTTCTTGTGGCATCACACCCCACATACGGGCTGGATGTCGGGGCAACGGAATTTTTAAGGAAACATCTTTTGAAATTGAGGAAACAAGGCAGTGCCGTACTGTTGTTTTCTGAAGATCTTGAAGAAATATTTGAACTTTGTGATCGGATTGCGGTTATTTTTGAGGGTGAATTCATGGCAATATCTGAATTCAATGGAAAAAAAATAATGATAAAAATCAAAACAACCGACCGATATGATATAAGTCCCTTAAGATCCTTCATGACCAACATTTGCTCTCTTCTGGCAGCGCTTGTGATGATCAGCATTATTTTCCTGATCGCCGGAGTTAATCCCATCTATGCCATCACTGAGATCTTTTCAGGCTCATTTGGCTCTCTTTACGGATTTAAAGAAACCCTTACCAAAGCCATTCCTTTGATCCTGATCGGCACAGGGCTGACCCTTGCTTTCAGGGCAAAATTCTGGAATATCGGTGCGGAAGGCCAGATGTTAATGGGCGCAATTTTTGCGACCTGGACAGGGCTGACCTTTGGAGAGGCCTTGCCATCCTATATCATCGTTCCCTTAATTTTTCTGGCAGGCTTTATCGGCGGTGCAGTGTGGGGGATCATCCCCGCTATCCTGAAAATCAAATACTCTATTAATGAAGTCATTTCCACTTTAATGCTTAACTATATCTGTGCTGAATTTTTAACCATGCTCATTGTAGGACCCTGGAAAGGGAAAACACGATTCGGGTTTCCCGGAACCAATAATCTTCCCGATTCTGCTATTTTAGGGTTGATTCCCGGTTCTCGAATCCACTATGCCACATTGATCCTGGCACTCATCTGTGCCATTGTTCTTTGTGTGATTATTTATAAAACACGCTTTGGATATGAAGCAAGAGTGGTGGGTGAAAACCCGGATGCCGGTAAATATGCAGGGATAAATTTTCTAAAAACAGGCCTGATCCTCATGACCATCAGCGGTGGACTTGCCGGTTTTGCCGGTGTCGGCGAAGTGGCAGGCATCCATCACTATCTTGGGTATCCTGCATCCATATCCTCGGGGTATGGATTTACCGCCATCATCGTCGCATGGCTTGCCAAATTAAATCCGCTCTATACGGTGGTTTCAGGCATCTTTTTTGCCGGGATACTGGTGGGTGGCGATGCCATACAAATTTCACTGGGACTGCCTGCTGCCACCGTTCAAATTGTGAACGGCACATTGCTGATATTTTTAATTATGGGGGATTATTTTTTAAATCATAAAATTACCCTCCGGTTTTCTAACAAATAAGGATGCACCCAATAAGGATATAACAAATGGAAGATATTATTATTTTAACACTTCATCGAGCAATGGTTGCAGGAACCCCTTTACTTCTTGCCACAACAGGTGAAGTGATTTGTGAAAGGTCCGGCATCCTTAATCTGGGCGTCGAAGGCGTAATGGCAATGGGCGCTGTTGTCGCCTTTATCGTCACCATGACAACCGGCCACCCCTGGCTGGGCGTTCTTGCTGCCATAGCTACCGGCATGATTTTTTCCATCATCCATGCCTTTGCTTCTGTCACCCTGCAAGCCAATCAGGTGGTATCAGGGCTGGCATTAACCATGCTGGGTCTTGGTTTCTCCGGTATGCTGGGAAAACCCTATGTGGGCAAACCCCTTTCAATCAAAATGGGAGACTGGGTCATTCCCTGGTTATCGGATATTCCCTGGCTTGGAAAAATCCTGTTCACCCAAGGCCCGTTTTTTTATCTTGCCATATTTCTTGCTTTGATCTCCTGGTTTTTCCTTGAAAGAACCCGTCTGGGAATACAGATCAGATCAACGGGAGAAAACCCGAAAGCCGCTGAAACTCAGGGAGTCAATGTGTCCAGACTCAGATATTTAAGTGTCCTCATTGGCGGCGGTTTTTCAGCCCTGGCAGGCGCTCATCTTTCCATATCCTATTCAAAATCATGGATAGAGGGAATGACCGCGGGAAGAGGATGGATTGCCATTGCCCTGACCATTTTTGCCCTGTGGAACCCCGGGCGTGCCATATGGGCGGCATTCCTGTTTGGCGGCTTTTTTGTCGTGCAGTATTTGCTACAGCCTCTGGGAATTTCACCCAGTTTTCTGGCCATGCTCCCCTATATTGCAACTCTCTTAATCCTATTGTTGATCAGCCTTAAAGACCCCAGAAAATTAAATGCGCCTGCCATGCTGGCAGAGCCCTATAAACGTGGCGAAAGATAAAAAATATTGATTTTTTATTAGATTTTATTGATAATAAGTTT